>JASEFA010000002.1:396524-578102 GCA_030019365.1 Bacillota bacterium | reverse complement strand
GGCTGGAGTACCGGCCGGTGGTGATCACGAAGTGGCAGCCCGAGGCGCGCAAGTACTAGGGGGTGGAGTGGTTGCAGTTCACCGTATTCCGCTTCGATCCCGAGGGAGACAGGGAGCCCCGCTACTCCACCTACCAGGTGCCGGTGGGGGAGGGCACCACCCTCCTGGAGGCGCTGCTCTGGATCGTGGACAACGCCGACGGTTCCCTTTCCTTCCGGTATGCCTGCCGGGAGGCCATCTGCGGGGCGTGTGCCATGTTCGTGAACGGCAAGCACCGGCTGGCCTGCAAGACCCAGGTCAAGGATCTGGGGGCGCAAGAGGTGGTGGTGCACCCGCTGCCCCACCTCCCCATCATCAAGGATCTGGTGGTGGACATGTCCGGCTTCTGGGAGAAATACCGGGCCATCCGGCCCTACCTGATCGCCGAGGGGCTGGGGGAGCGGGAGTTCTACCAGAGCCACGCCGACCGGCAGGCCATAGACGAGATGCTCAACTGCATCCTCTGTGCCTGTTGCTACTCCTCCTGTCCCATGGTGTGGGCGAACCCCGGCTACCTGGGCCCGGCGGCCCTGCTCAAGGCCTACCGGTTCGCGGGAGACAGCCGGGACAAAGGCGGGCTCGACCGGCTGAAGCTGGTGGCGGGGGAGGACGGGGTCTGGCGCTGTCACACCGTGTTCAACTGCGCGGAGGCCTGTCCCAAGGACATCAACATCACCTGGTCCATCCAGGCCCTCAAGCGCAAGCTGGCCCGGGCGGCCGTGGGCCTGCGCCCCTGAGCCGACGGAGGTTCTAACATGGCTATTCTGGTGGATGAGAAGACCAGGGTGCTGGTGCAGGGCATCACCGGGAATCAGGGGGCGTTCCACACCCGGCAGATGCTCGACTATGGCACCCGGGTGGTGGCCGGCACTTCTCCCGGCAAGGGCGGGCAGGAGGTGCACGGCATCCCCGTGTATGACACGGTGGAGGAGGCGGTGTCGCGGCACGGGCCTACCGCCTCCGTGATCTTCGTACCCGCACCCTTCGCCAAGGACGCCGCCTTCGAGACCATGGATGCGGGGTTGAAGCTGCTGGTGATCATCACCGAGCACATCCCCGTCCACGACGCCATGGAGGTCATGGCGTTCGCCGCCGCCCGGGGCGTCACCGTGGTGGGGCCCAACACCTTTGGCCTCATCTCGCCGGGCAAGACGAAGCTGGGCATCATGCCGGGGACAACTTACACCCCCGGTCCGGTGGGAATAGCCGCCCGGAGCGGGACGCTGTCCTATGAGGTGGCGGCGGCCCTCAGTGCCACCGGCCTCGGACAGTCCACGGTGGTGGGAATGGGTGGAGACCGCGTGGTCGGGCTTTCTTTCGTCGACGTGCTCAAGCAGTTCTCCCAGGACCCGGACACCCGGGCGGTGGTCCTGGTAGGTGAGATCGGGGGCACCGCCGAGGAAGAGGCAGCCGAGTACATCAAAACTATGCAAAAGCCGGTGGTGGCCTACCTGGCGGGGAAGTCGGCCCCTCCCGGCAAGCGTATGGGGCATGCGGGCGCCATCATCGAACGCGGGCGCGGGACCTTCGAGGGCAAGGTGGCTGCCCTGCAGGCAGGTGGTGCGCGGGTGGCCGCCCTCCCGTGGGAGGTGCCGCGCCTCGTGATGGAGGCGCTGGGCGGAGCCTAGCAGCCTGCCCGGTGCCGGGGCGGGGGGGCCAGACAGAGACGGGGGCACCTCGGCGCCGGGGTGTCAGCTGGCGCGCGAGCGGGTACCCTAGCCGGGGGTGAGTCCTTGCGTTCCATCCTGGCCTACTTTGCCTCCGATCAGGCCGCAGGTGAAGCGGCAGAAGAGCTCCGCCGCCTCGGCCTGGGTGATATGGAGGTAGAGCGTATCAGCCGGTATCCGGCACCGGTTGCGGAAGGTTTGCGCAACATCCAGAGGCCGTTTCCCCTCACTCACACCGGCCTGGAGGACCGCATCGACCGGGCCCTGGTGGCGGCCGATCCCGGATACAGCGGCATGGCAGGGGCGGAGCTGGCGGGGGGAGCGGCCTTCGTGCTGGTGGTACCGGAGGTGCCCGAGGACCGGGTGGAGGTGGCCGTGGGTATCATCAAGACCCACGGCGGGAAGGTGTGAGGGGCGCCAGAGTGACGCCGGTGAGCAGGAGCAGCCCGCCGGTGAGCTGGAGCGCTCCCATGGTCTCCCCGAGGATGAAGAGTGCCAGCAGGCATGCCACCAGAGGCTCCACCGTGCATATGATGCTCGCCCGGCTGGCCTCCACACGTAGCAGGGCCTGGAGATAAAGGAAGTAAGCGAGGAGGGTGGGGCCGGCGGCGAGAACCAGCACCCACGCCCAGGCCCGTCCCGGGAGCGGGGGGAGGCCGCCAGCGTGCCAGCAGGCTGCCAGCAGGAAGGCAGACCCCCAGCCCAGGGCGTAGAAGAGGGTGGTCCAGGCGGACCGCCGTGCCAGGGAAAACCGTCCAAATACGGTGAACAGGGCATAGGTGAGACCGGCGGCCAGGCCGGCCAGCACCCCCAGAGGTTCCAAGACCAGCGGCGCTGCCCTTCCCGGAGCGGGCGCGCCCACCACCAGAGCACACCCGGCCAGGGCCAGCACCAGGGATGTCCACTTGATCCGGGTGAGGGACTCCCCCCACAGGAGGGCGGCCAGGATCACCACGTACACGGGGGCGGTATATAGCAACATGGCCGCCGTCCCCACCCCGGTGCGCACGATGGCCACCAGGTACACCACATAGAAGGCGGCGACACTCACCAGGCCGTATGCCGCGTAGAAAGCCATCTCGCCCCTGGTCACCCGCAGGAGCGGGCGTCCGGCCAGGACCAGCACCGCCCCCAGGATCACAAAGGCGGCTCCCGCTCGCAGGGTGGCCACCTGCAGGGGGGAAAGGCCGTACCTGCCCAGGATGGTGCCCAGGATGCCCAGGCTCCCCCACAGGGAGGCGGCCAGGGCCGCCATCGCGTATCCCGTGCTCTGGCTCTTCTTCTTTCCCATCCCGGCATAACTTCGTGCCGGGTGCCCGTCCTCCTGCGGGGAGCCCGGGGTGAGGGCAGGCCCAGGGCCTCCAGGGTGCGGAGCGCAACGGGTCAGCGCAGGCCCAGGGCCTCCAGGGTGCGTGGTCCCGCCCGCCCTTCCTCGTCGATGCCCAGGCGGTGTTGGAAGGCCCGCAAGGCTTCGGCGGTGGCAGGCCCGAACCAGCCGTCGATGTTGCCCTGATAGAGACCGAGGGCCGCCAGGGAGCGCTGTACCTCCATCACGTCGGTGCCTGCCTCGCCGCGCCAGATGGCGTCTCGCACCGGCACCGGTCCCACTATGTACGCGGGCGTGCCCTCGGGAGCCAGCTCGTAGAGCTCTTCTACCGCCCAGTTCTGCATGCGGATGCACCCTGCCGACACTTCAGCGCCGATGAGGTCGGGGCGGTTGGTACCGTGGATGCCGTAGGTGCCCCACGGGATGTCCAGCCCGAGCCAGCGGCTGCCGAAAGCGCCTCCCCAGTGTTTGGCCTTGCGGATCACCCTCCAGTGACCGAGGGGAGTGGGAGAGTCGGGCTTGCCGACGGCCACGTCGTAACGCCGCAGGAGGCGACCCTTGCGGTAGAGGCTCAGAGTCCGTTGCCCCGCGTCCACCACGATAAACTGATCGGGCAGTTCCTCCAGGGGAGGGAGTTCCAGCAACTCGGGGATGACCACCCGGCCGGGTAGGGAGGTAAGGAGCACCAACCAGGTGGCCGGGCCCACGATGCCGTCGGCTTCCAGACCGTGCTCCGCCTGGAAACGTTTCACGGCATCCGCAGTGGTCCTGTCGTACCGGCCGGTGGCCTCCGCCAGGTAACCCAGCTCTTGCAGGATTTGCTGCACCTCATCGACGTCGGGCCCGGTGAGCTCCCGCTCCTCCCAGCGCAGAGCACGGTCCTGGGCCAGGCAGGTACACCCCCGGGAATCATGGCCGGGGGGGGTGGGCCGCAAACGAGGAGCCATCCGGGAGGAGGCGGTCGGGATGGATGCCCGTGTCGCCTCACCGGGCGCTCCTGGGCCTGCTCCTGAGCCTGTGTTCAGGATGAGGAGGATTGCCGCCGTCAGGGATGCCAGCAGGCGCAGAATCAAGGTTGCGGCCTCCGCCCGTTAGAAGAAAAGTGCCCCGGAATGGAATATGCCCTCCCGCCGGGACGGTCATGCCGTCTGCTCGGCGGCGATGAGGGCGGCGCCATACGCCCCCTGCAGTTGGGGATGGGACGGCACGTTGATGCGGTGGCCCAGGTGCTCCTGCAGGACGGCCAGCAGCCCCCGGTTGAGGGCGACACCTCCCGTCATGGTGATCTCCGGCTCTGCTCCCACCCGGGCCACCAGGCCCTGCAGCCGGTCGCATATAGCTCCGTGCAGCCCGCGCACGATCTCGTCCCGGGGCCGGCCCTGGGCGATGAGCGATATCACCTCGGACTCCGCGAAAACGGTGCACGTGGAGGACACCGTGGCCCCGCTGCGCGCCGAGAGGGACAGGCGCGCCATCTCCTCCAGGTCGATTTCCAGCGCCCGCGCCATCACTTCCAGGAAGCGGCCCGTTCCGGCGGCGCACTTGTCGTTCATGGCGAAGTCGGTGACCCGTCCCCGATCGTCCACCCGGATGACCTTGCTATCCTGTCCGCCCACGTCTATGACCGTGCGGGTGCGGGGGAACTCCGTCCAGGCGCCGCGGGCGTGGCAGGTGATCTCGGTGACCTTGCGGGACGGGAAGGGAACGGTGATGCGACCGTACCCGGTGGCCACGATGGCCGCCAGGTCGGAGAAGGCGTGACCGCAGGAGGTCAGGGCTTCGTCCAGGGCGGCACGGGCGCTCTGCTGGCTGAAGGCCCCCGTGGGCCGCAGGGACCAGGCTACCGGGCGGGTGCCCTCCACGATCACCGCCTTGGTGGTGAGGGAGCCGATGTCAATCCCCGCTGCCAGCAGCACGGGCATCTCTCCTTTCCGGGATGCTTTCCAGGAAGGCCTCCAGGCGGGTGCGGGCCTGTTCCTCCCGTCCGTTACGGGGGTCGATGCAGTCCCCGTCCAGGTTCAGGAAAGGGATGCCGGCCTGAGCGCTGGCCTGGCGCAGGATGCTCACTGCCCCCGTGGACTGCCGGCATCCCCAGTGGGAGTAGTGGACGATGCCGTCGACTCCGTAATCGCGGGCCAGCTGCAGCATGACCTCCACCCGCCGGTCCACCGGTCCCCACAGGAAGTGGGAGGTGATCTTACCCCCCAGAGACTCCCAGGGGTGACCCGGGTCGAGCTCTTGCCACCAGAGGTGGGTCATCTCCTCGACGGCGATGACCGCCCCCTGATCCACTTCCAGGAAAGACATGAGCGGCCCGGGGTAGAAGGGGCGGAAGTGCAGCCAGAGCAGGCGCCGCCTCTCCACCGGGACGGCGAACCGCCCGCGGCGCAGCCGGGCCGCCAGGGAACGCGCGAGGGCGCGGTAGATGCGCACTCCTCCCGGTGACCCGAAGGCCGTGAAGAACACCGACGCGTAGGAGAGGGCTTCGCTACCGCGCCAGGGGGCGGGGCGGTGACGGCGGAGCCGCATGGCCTCCAGGTAATGCCCGCGCGCCTGGTTGGAGAGTGCCAGGGCGAAGGGGAGGCGGCGGGCGTCGAACCCCCGCCCCATGCCCTCCAGCTCTGCTGCCACCTCCCGCAGGCGGGCGGCCACCGCGCGCACGGCAGAGGCCCCTGGCTCGTAGGGGACGTCGATGAGGAAGTAGGGGACGCTGAAGAGGCGGCTGGCGTGGTGGAGAAACTTCTTGGCCCCGTCGCAGAAAATAGAGGTGGCCACCACGGCGTCGGGCCGGGGGAGCCATCCTTCCAGAGCCAGCCCCAGGGCGCAGCGGTGGAAGCTGCAGAGGTCCGAGGGGAACCCCTCACCGTCCGCCCGCACGATGAGGTGCTGGGACCCCCTCCAGGCGGCGGCAAACCCCGCCGCCATCTCGGGCATCACGGGGATGGCTCGCATGCCGTAGATGAACTCGCTGGGGAGGGCCACGTTGCACCATACCACCGGCCGGCGCCGGGCGACCGCGTCGCCCAGCTCGCCCAGGCCCCAGCGCACGGCCTCCCGTCCATAGCTTTCCGTGTCGGACGTGCGGGCCAGCCCCAGGCCGGTCCTGGCCAGGGCAAGGACCCAGGAGCGGGAAAGGGCATAGCGCAGGGCATCCCTGCGGGCGGAAGGAGATAACAGGACCAAGCTGGCTCACTCCGGCGTGGGGGTACCCGTCCGCCCCGCGAAGGGCAGGGTCTCCAGGAAGGCCTGCACCCTGGTGAGCAACTGTCCCGAGGCGGAGGCGCGGTAATCGGCCTCGAGGAAGAGCACGGGCAACCCCGATCTCTTCAGTATCCAGGGGAAATCGTAACCCAGGTTGTCACAGTACTTCAAGGCCAGGAAGACGATACCCTGCGCCCCCCGCCTGCGGGCGAGATCCCCCAGGTAGGCCAGCCTCTCTTCGGGAAGCTCCATGCGCGGGCAGGGAGGCCGCCCCAGGTAGGCGGCTGCGAGTTGCTCAAACGTGTCGCCCCCGGGCGGTATGGTGAGCAGCCGATCGCCCAGGCACGAATCCTCGGCCACCACCCGCGCCCCCGCCTGCTCAATCGCGTCCAGCACCCGGGGATCCACCAGGTGGGAAGTGACCACCAGCACTCGCGGGTCTCCGCTCACCTGTGGCGGGACCCGGCCGGGGGTCACGAGCGCGCGCAGGGATGCCACAGCTTCCCGGGGATCGGAAGCGTACACCCGGCGGATCAGGCGGTGCAGGTCCGGCGCACCCATTGCCTGGCCGGCGTGCCGCAACCACTGGCGGATCTCCGCGAAAAGGCGGCCGGGCTCGGACAGGCCCCCCGGTGGAGGAGTGGCCCCCGGCAGCGTTCGCAGGCGGGAGTGTATATACTCCAGCCGGGCGGCGAAGTGTTCCTCACCCCGCCTCCCCTGCTCGCGGGGGAGGTCCACCAGCAAAGAGGGGAGGTGGGGCAGGCGATGGCGCAGGATGTCGGCCAGGCGGCGCATGGGATCGCAGCAGGTGGTGAGCACCACCGCGGCAGCAGGTGAGGTATTACCCCGGTACAGATCCCAGAGTGCAGCCCGTACATACGGACAGAAGTCTCGGGGCAGAAAGGCGTCACACTCACCGGGAGCGGCATCGGCGGGCAGCAACCGCACGGGCCGGCAGCCGGCCGCCCAGATCACCTCCGGGGGGATGTAGCTGCACGTGTAGTAGACCGCGGGAAGCAGATCGCGCAACACAGGTCAGCATTGCGACGGCCGGCCCCGCTCAGGAGTGGCCGGGACCGTCGACCGTGGTCTGCCTGCCCTGGTGGTCGGCCTGCCCCTCTCCTCTAACCCCGCGGGTGCTCCGGGCTGCGTCCAGCATCATCTCGCGGCCGCCGGCCAGCGCACCCAGCAGGGCCGCTGCCTCCGCCGGGATGATGATCTTGGCCGCCGGGTCCTGGGCCATCTTCTCCATGGCCTCCAGGGAACGCAGGGCCACCACGGCAGGGTTGGGCTCGGACTCCCGCATGGCGGTGAGGACCAGCCGCAACCCCTCGGCGCGAGCCTGCTGCACGGTCAGGATGGCCTGACCCTCGCCTTCCGCCTGCAGGATGCGGGCCTGCTTGTCGCCTTCGGCCTGGCGGATGGCTGCTTCCCGCACGCCCTCGGACCGCAGGATGGCCGCCGTCTTCTCGCCTTCGGCCCTGGTCACCACTTCGCGGCGTTCCCGCTCGGCCCGCATCTGGCGTTCCATGGCCTCCTGGATGTCCTTGGGCGGTGTGATGTTCTTGAGCTCGACGCGGGTGACCTTGATGCCCCACTTGTCGGTGGCCTCATCGAGGATGGTGCGCAGCTTGGCGTTGATGATGTCGCGGGAGGTGAGGGTCTGGTCGAGGTCCATCTCCCCGATGATGTTGCGGAGGGTGGTGGCCGTCAGGTACTCGATGGCCACCCGGGGATGGGCGATCTCGTACGTGTATTTCACCGCGTCGGTAACCTGGAAGTAGACCACGGTGTCAATCTGGATGGTGACGTTGTCCCTGGTGATCACAGGCTGGGGCGGGTAATCGGCCACCTGCTCCCGCAGGTCGATCACGGCCCGCATGCGGTCGATGAAGGGGATCAGGAAGTTGACTCCCCGCTGCGCCACCGTGTGGAAACGCCCCAGGCGTTCCACGATGCCCACCGTACTCTGCTGGACGATGCGGATGGACGACAGCGCCACCGCCAGCACGAATATCGCCACCACCACCAGCAGGATGATTGCTCCCAGGGCCCCCGTAATTGCCATTTCCTTCACTCCCCACTCACGAGTTCTCGGGGTCGGTCGCTCCCGCCGCCGGCTCCACCACCAGCTTCACGCCGTCCACGCGGGTCACCCGCACCCTGGTACCCGCCGGGATCTTCGCCTCGCCGGCCGGGACGGCCGTCCACACCTCACCACCCACGCGGACCAGGCCGGGAGAGAGGGGTGCCACCGGCGCCGTCACCGTACCGACCTGGCCAGGCAGGGCGTCCACCGCCGTACGCTGCTCGCGCCCCCGCCGGAAAACCACGCGCTGGACCACGGGGCGGGTCATGGCCACCAGCATCCCGGAGACCACCACAAAGGCCAGGCCCTGTCCCACCAGCCCCGCCCCCAGCCAGCTTGCCACCATGGCCGCCACGCACCCGATGGCAAACCAGATGACGAAGAATCCCGCCGTCACCATTTCCACCACGGCCAGGACGATGGCTCCCACCAACCACCACTGCCACGGCTGCAGGGTCACAGTGGTTCCCCCCTCCCCCGGCTGACTGATCCCGGACGTCCCACCGTCCCCCGCACGTGGGTCCCTCCCACCACCGCGCAGGGCAGCACGTGCACACCGGGATGGAGGATCGTCCCCGGGTTACACACCGCATTGCACCCCAGGCTGCACCGGTCCCCGATGAGGGCCCCCAGCTTCTTCAGGCCGGTGTCCACGCGCATCCCTCGCCACAGGACACTCACCGGGCCCCGGTCCAGGCGCAGGTTGCCCAGCTTGACCCCGGCGCCCAGGTTCACTCCCGGGCCCAGGATGGAGTCACCCACGTAGTTGAAGTGGGCGGCGCAGGCTCCTTGCAGGAGGATGGAGTTCTTCACCTCGCAGGCGTGGCCCACGGTGGATCGCTCCCCCAGGTAGGCGGGCCCGCGGATGTATGCGCCCGCCGCCAGGTGGGCGCCCGGGCCCACGAAAACCGGTCCCCCCGTGATCACCACGGTGGGCTCGATGATGGCCCGGGGCGCGATGAGCAGTTGCGGGGAGTCGAAGAACACCCCCTCGAGGGACACTCCCTCTCCTACTTCTATGCCGGGGGGAAGCCGCCCGCGCAGGCGCTCGCCCAGCAGGGGCAGGGCCTGCCAGGGATACTCCAGCCCTTCGAACAGAAACCGCTCCTCTTCCCCGCATGTGAAGACGTAGAACAACAGGGATTCGGCCACTCGGGTCACCTCACCGTTCACCGTCTCCGGGGCTTCAGCCCCGCCGGATACTGCATGAGCAGCGGCCGCCACTCGGGCCGGAAGCGGCAGGCCCTGGACTCCTCCCATACCCACGCCGCCTGGATGGTGGACCAGTCGAATTCCTTCCGGGTGTTCTCCGCACCGCGGGCGTCTTTCAAAGGCATGCTCCCGGGAAAGGATGGCTCGCCGACTCTCATTCTGTGTTGTACCCTCCGAATCCTGCGCCGGGCGGGTCTCCGCGCGCGCGGCATTGCGGGAGCTGGCAGGTCGTGGTATGATAGCTGCGGTCTGGCAGCACGGGCAGGGACACGGGGGTCGCACGTTGCCGGAGCGAAGCAGGGACTGGATAAACCAGGCCTCCAGGGACCTGGCATCGGCGGAAGCGATGCTCGCGAGCGGGTTCTTCGAGTGGGCCTGCTTTGCTTCCCAACAGGCGGCGGAGAAGGCCATCAAGGCCGTCTTTCAGAAGATGGGTGGCACTGCCTGGGGGCACTCCGTCTTCGAGCTTCTCAGGTTGCTGTCCCAGAAGACTGCGATACCGGAAGAGCTGTTCGACTGCGCGCGTGTACTCGACCGGTCTTACATTCCGGCCCGGTATCCCACCGGTTTTGACTCGGGGAGCCCCTACGAATACTTCACCAGGGGGGACGCCGAGCATGCCATCTTATGTGGTCGAAGAATCGTTGCGCTCTGTGCGGGTATTCTGGCTCCAGCAGGCCCGGCTGCTTGAAGACATCCGTATGGTAGCGGAGAAGGTCGGGCAGGACAACCCCGCCGTGAAAGAGATCGTCCTGTTCGGTTCCCTGGCAGAAAGGAGGGGGGTGCCGGGCAGTGACGCCGATATCCTGGTGGTGCTGTGGGAGGACGACAGGCCCTTCCTGGAAAGGGTGGGCGAGTGGCTGGCCAGGTTCGTCCTCGATTTTCCCGTAGAAGTCTTCCCGTACACAGTCGCCGAGTTGGGCAACCCCATGGCCCGCGAAGCATTGGCGAAGGGCATCCGCCTGTTCACTTCCGCCCAAATGTGAGCCAGGCCTTCCCCGACCCGCGCCGAGGGGCGCCGGTGCATACCGTTGGCCACGGCCCTCGCCTCAGCAGCTGGAAGGCGGAGGCCCGTACGGCGGGGCGCCCGCCTGGCTGCCGGCATACCTAAAACCACCCCCTCCGGGTTACCTCGTCATAGATGCGGCATACTCAATTTTCGCAGCAACACCAGGGCGTTCCTCAGGTGAGTATCGCTACGTTCGGGCGCGTTCTTCGCTTCGAGTGTCACTGACCCTCTGAATCCCCGGGAAAGAAATGCATCCAGAACACTCCGGACATCAAACGGCCCGGCGGGAGTTCTTCCCAACGATATCCGGCCTGCTTCCGCACCCTGTTCCGTAACGTCAACAAACGTCTGAATGTGGATGTTGTTCACGCGAGGTGCCAGGGAAAACACGAGATCCCACGATTCCTCCGTCACGGTCCATTGCGTGTCAACGGTCACAGCCAGATCGGGGCAAGCCTCCAGTACGGCCGGCAGTATCGTGGTGTGCCCCGGTATGTTCTCGAGGCTCAAGACGAGGCCCCGCCCCGAGAGTTCCTCACAGGACCGGGTCAGGTTTCCGATCAGGGTGTGCAGGTCGAAGCCGGGGAGCCTGAGGTCCCACGCATGGACAACGACCGCTCGGGCGTCCGCGGCAAGGGCTGCGTCGGCACACCTTCTCAGCAAGCTGGCCGCGGCATCCTCCCTGCCAGGAACCGGTAAGAGCTCTTCCGTCAGGGGAGGCACGTGTACTGTGAGTACGTCCGAGCCGGCGAGCAGGACCTCCCTGGCCACATCGGCGAAGTCCCGGTTCCATTCCTGCCACAGCCGAAGTTCAACGAATGGCCACGCCAGGAGGGAGACGCCGTTGATCGTGGCGGTGGCGTCCCACCACCTCCCGCCGCCCAGCGGGGCAAGGGAACCGGTGGAGCACTGAACCGCTGGAACCTCACCGGATTCTGCTTTCTCCCTGAGAAACCTCTTCAGGCATGTGGACTTCTCGTTCCTGCCGAGCCTGGCGTAGGCCCCGCACTCATATTCCAGGGCCAGGACGGGGACGTGATATCCTTTCCACTGGACGAGCACTCGTAACGGTTCTACGTCGACGGGGGGTTCCCAGTTGCCGCCCGGGAGACGCTTTTGAAGGGCGCCCATGATTTCCACCCGAACGCCCTCGACGGTGACGGCCCCGAAATGGGACCGGATGTCTGGAGCTTCCGAGAGCGCCACCGGTCTCAGCACCCGGGTTGGGAAGAGCGACTGGATGGCGTAGGCGCCAGCCTCGTCGGTCTGGAGATCTATGTCATGCGCGTCGACCGGGACTCCCTGTAAGGCAAACGCCGTACTGCCCGTGAGAGACCATGTGATATCGTGGCCCCGCAAAGCCTGGAGCAGGACCAGAAGCGCTCTTTCGAGGGGTGTTCCTTCGATGGGCACACGCCCCGCCTCCAAAGCTTGGTCGGTCCACCTCGATCAATCATACTCGAAGTCCGTGCGCAAAGGGGAGATGACCCCACGCTGATGCCGCACTTCCGGAGAATCCTCTGGGAAACCCTCCCCAAAACCTGCGGATCACGCTCCAAGGGCCGCGGGGCCGGGCCGGCCGGTGAGGGCGTCGGCGAGGCGGCACGCCACTTCTTCGACGGCGGCCTGTACGGGAGGCATGCACGTCTCTCCCAGGCTCACGTCCTGGACACCTATGGCCCACACTTCCACCTGGCCGGGAAGGGGCAGGCCCATGCGGGCGGCCGCGCGCATGGCCGCGGGCAGACCGATCTGATGTCCCGAAGCGGGGGCGGGTGCCCGGTCGAGATCGGCGAGCGAGAGCACGGTGAACCGGCCCGGGGGGACGCCCGGCCAGGCGTCGATGAGCACCACGTGCGGGTAGCCGAGCATGATTTCGACTAAAGCGAGACCACCCGCGCAGGCCTCGGCCAGGTGGACCTGGCGCCCACTGGGCAGGGCCATAACCGTTACCTCCGGGGTCACGGCCGCTGGCTCGGTGCCGGCCGCAGGGGGGGCGGGCGTGGCGCCGCGGGCGAGCAACAGCTCCGCCAGGCGGCGCACCGCATATATGCCGGCACCGTCGTCGCCCAGGATGGTGTTCCCCACGCCCACTACCAGGCAAGCGGGCGGGTGACCACGCAGGTGGCTCAGGCTGGCCGTGGCCTGGTCGACTCCCGGGCATGCCGCGCCTGGGCCTGCGTGGTCCCGATCATCCCCTCGCCCGGGGCCGGTCGACGAAGCTGCCGGTCTGGCCCCTCGGGCGGGGCCGGTCGACGGGGATGCCAACGCGATGCCTGGCGCAAGACCGGTGGGCGTGAAGTGAGCAACCGGACCGGGACCTGTCGCCACCGCTGCCCGGCGGTCAGCGCCTGAGCACTTCGAAGATTTGCCCACTGCGGTCGCGGATGGTCACCTCCATGGGCATCTGTCCCGGCAGGGTGTGGGTGGCGCAGCCGAAGCAGGGGTCGTAGGCGCGGAAGGCCATCTCCACCCGGTTGAGGATGCCCTGGTCCACCTTACCCCCGTGGATGACCCCCTGGGCGGCCTTCTTCACCGACATGCAGATGGCGGCGTGGTTGTTCACCGTGGCTACGATGAGGTTGGCCGCCGTGATGCGCCCGCGCTCGTCGGTGCGGTAGTGGTGGAAGAGGGTGCCCCGCGGCGCTTCCACCACCCCCACCCCCTCGCCGGCGATGCGCTCGGGGATCACCCGCACCTGGGGACTGGTGATCTCGGGGTCGGTGGCCAGCTCCAGCAGCCGCTCGGCGGCGTAGAGCAACTCGATGAGCCGGGCCCAGTGGTTGGCCAGGGTGTGGTGGACGGGCTTTCCCCCCAGGACGTCATAAAGCCGCTCGTACTCGGCCTGGGCCAGCGGGGTGGCCATACCGGTGGCGGCGTTGAGCCGGGCCAGGGGCGCCACCCGGTAGAGGCCGTTGCCCTTGCCCTCCACGTACCCCTTCCACCCCACCTTCTTCAGGTAGGGGAACTTCAGGTAGGACCAGGGCTCCACCCGCTCGGCGATGTGGTCGAGGTACTCCGCGGGGGCGAAGGTGCATAGCTCCCCGCCCTCGGGATCGACCACCCGGATCTTGCCGTCGTAGAAGCTCACCCGCCCGGCCCCGTCCACCAGGCCCATGTAGTAGGTGGGCATGGTGTAGGGGTCACTCCGGATCAGGTCCACGTAGGCGGGATTGGAAAGCACCACCTGGTCGAAGATGCGCAGCGACTGCCCGGCGAAGGCCACGCAGGAGCGGGCCATCTCCTCGATCTGGGAGCGCTCCTCTTCGCCGATGGGTTTGGACATGCCCCCGGGCACCCCGCAGGCGGGGTGGGTGGCCTTTCCCCCCAGCAGGGCCTGGATCTTCTGGGCGTAAGCGCGGTGCTTTATCACCTCTCCCCCGATCTCCAGGCCCACCCTGGCTACCAGCCCCAGGATGTTGCGCTGGGCGGGGTCGGCGCCGGGCCCGGGGAGGAAGTCGGGTGCCGCCAGGGCAAAGAAGTGGGCGATGTGGGAGTGGATGAAGTGGGCCGAGTAGAACAGCTCCCGCAGCTTCTTTCCCGCCGGGGGAGGCTCCACCCCGAAGACGCCGTCGCAGGCCTTGGCGGAGGCCATGTGGTGGGCGCCGGGGCAGACGCCGCAGATGCGGGGGGTGATGAGGGGCATCTCCTCAGCCGGCCGGCCCTGGCAGAACTGCTCGAAGCCCCGCAGTTCGGGCACCTGGAAGTAGGCGTTCTCCACTTCCCCCGCGTCGTCGAGGAAGATCTCGATCTTGGCGTGCCCCTCCAGCCTGGTGACGGGATCTATGGTGATGCGCATCTACTTCTTCCCCCCTCGGGCGGCGACGTCCGCGCCGGCGCGGGTGGGCGGGGTGGCCCCAGCGCCGGCGGGCGGGGTGGCGCTGGCGGCGCGGTCAGGTGGGGCGGAGCCGGCGTCGAAGGCGCGGCCTCCCAGCAGGGAGGCGGCCATGCCAAAGCGCCAGAAGGTGCCGGCGGGGTCCTCGATGCGGGCCAGGGCCAGGCGGATCTCCTCCTCGTCGTCCGAGTCCAGGATGGAGGCCACCGCAGACAGCATCTTGGCCCCCTGGTCCACCACCTCGCGGGTGGGGCCGTAGCAGCCCCGGCAGGGCATGTTGGCGCTCGGGCAGAGGGCCCCGCAGCCGCCCCGGGTGGCCGGGCCCATACAGATCAGCCCCTGCTCCAGCAGGCAGCGCTCGGGGTCGGGGATGATCTCGTAGTGGCGGTGGAACTCCTTCACCTTCTTGTCGGTCTTCTCCCGCGGGCAGGTGTCGCACACCGTCTTGTCCAGGGCCAGCACCGCACCGCGCGGGGGCAGGTTGCCCGAGGCGATGGCCTCCACCGCCTTGAGAATCCACTCCGGGGTGGGCGGGCAGCCGGGGAGGAAGTAGTCCACGGGGACGAAGTCCTGCAGGCGGTAGGCACCGGCGTAGAACTCGGGGAGGGTTAGCTCCCCCTCGGGGGCGGTGAAGCGGGGCTGGGGGCGTACCCCGGCCGGGTTCTCGGTGGAGAAGGTGCCCCCGTAAACCCAGTCCAGGATCTCCTCCCGGTCGAAGAGGTTGGCCAAAGAGGGGATGCCCCCGAAGCAGGCGCAGGAGCCGAAGGCGACCAGCGTCTTCGCCTTGCGGCGGAGCAGGTGGGCCATGTGCTCCTGCTCGGAGTTGCGCACGGCGCCGTTGTAGAAGGCCACGTCCAGGAAGCGGTCGGGGAGGGCCTCCACGTCTTTGTACTTGAAGTCCATGGCCACCGGCCAGAGGTAGATGTCGGCCAGGGCGGCCACGTCCAGGATCTTCTCGTGAATGTCCAGCACGGCCACGTCGCAGCCGCCGCAGGCCGCCGCCCAGAAGAAGGCGAGCTTCAGCTTGCCCCTCGCCTGCACGGCCTCATCTTCAGCCCCTGCGCCGGGGCTGCCCGCGGCGGGTCCGCCGGCACCCAGGCCATGCGCGGTGTCAGTCATGGGTCTCACCTCCTGCCACCAGAGTTGCCCCGGGAACGCCCACGGTGGTGGTGGCACCGCCCGGAGCGGGGATGGCGCCGCCGGGTATGACGGTGGCGCCGGACAGGTGAGGTGCGAGTTCGGGGAAGCGGGCCCGGGTACCGGGGAAGGGGCCCAGCTTCTTAATCTCCTCGACCATTTCGGTGACCACCTGCACCAGCTTCTGGCCCTCGTTGGCGGAGATCCAGGTGAGGCGGAAGCGGGCGGGGTGGATGCCGAACTGGGCCAGGGTGCGTTCCAGGAGGGGCACGCGCCGCAGGGTCTTGTAGTTACCCTGCTGGTAGTGGCAGTCACCGGGGTGGCAGCCGGAGATCAAAACCCCGTCGGCGCCGCAGGCGAAGGCCTTGAGCACCATGGTGGGCTCGACGCGGCCCGAGCACATCACGCGCACGATGCGCAGGTTGGCGGGGTACTTCAGGCGGGAAACGCCAGCCAGGTCGGCCCCCGCGTAGGAGCACCAGTTGCAAAAGAATCCCAGGATCTTGGGTTCGAAGTCCTGGTTCATACCGCCAGCACCTCCTCGATCTGAGCCAGCACCTGGGGCGTGCGGAAGTGGCTCACCGACAGGGCCCCGGAGGGGCAGGCGGCCACGCAGGTACCGCATCCCTTGCAGAGGGCCTCGTTGACCCGTGCCACTTTGGTCACCTCGTCATACGAGACGGCGTTGTACGGGCAGATGGGCAGGCAGGCGCGGCACCCGGAGCAGATCTCGGCGGCCACCTGGGCCACCACCGGGGAGATGGTCACCCGCCCGGCGGAGAGCAGGCGGAGCACCTCGGCCGCCGCTCCCGCCCCCTGGGCCACGCTGTACGGGATGTCCTTGGGGCCCTGGCAGGCGCCGGCGATGAACACGCCGTCGGTGGCCGTTTTGAGGGGTTCGAGCTTGGCGTGGGCCTCCAGGAAGAAGCCGTCCGCGGAACGCTGGATGCCGAAGACCTGGCTCAGGTGACTGGCGTCCGGCCGGGCCTCCATGGCCGGGGAGAGCACCACCATGTCCACGGGGACCTCGCGGTACTTCCCGAGCAGGGTATCCTCGCAGCGCACCAGCAGGCGGCCGTCCCGGCTGCCCACCTCGGCCCCCTTGCCCCGGATGAAGTAGACGCCCTCGTTCTGCACCCGGTTGTAGAACTCCTCGTAGGCCTTACCGAAGGCGC
Organism: Bacillota bacterium; assembly: GCA_030019365.1. Taxonomy (NCBI): domain Bacteria; kingdom Bacillati; phylum Bacillota; species Bacillota bacterium. The sequence continues at coordinate 561,411 of JASEFA010000002.1, read as the reverse complement.
GGATGTCGATGTAGAAGTTGTAGACTTCCGCACCGGTTTTCTCCTTCACCAGGTGGGCCAGCTTCAGGCTGTACATGCAGCACACGTTGGAGCAGTACTCGTGGTAGTTCTGGTCGCGGCTGCCGATGCAGTGCAGGATGGCCACCGCCCGCGGGGTGCCGCCGTCCTGCACTTGCACGTGCCCGCCCGTGGGCCCGGAGGCGTTGATCATGCGCTCGAGCTGGAGGGCGGTGAGCACGTTGGGGTAGCGGCCGTACCCCCAGGGGCCGCGGCCGGGGTCGAGCAGCGAGTAACCCGTTGCCACGATGATGGCTCCGAAGCTCTCTTCCACCAGCTCGTCCTGCTGGGTGAAGTCGATGGCCCCGGTGGGGCAGAGCTTCTGGCAGGCACCGCACTTTCCGCTCCGGAACTTCACGCACCGCTCCCGGTCGATGACGGGCTTGTTGGGGACGGCCTGGGGGAAGGGGATGTAGATGAGCTTGCGCTTGCCCAGGCCCTCGTCGAACTCGCTGGGGGCGGTGTACGGGCACTTGGACCAGCAGGTGCCGCATCCCGTGCACTTTTGCATATCTACGGAGCGGGCCTTGTGGCGGATGGTGACCCGGAAGTTGCCCACGAACCCGTCCACCCGTTCCACTTCCGAGTAGGTGTGCAGCACGATGTTGGGGTGCTGGGCCACCGCCACCATCTTGGGGGTGAGGATGCAGGCCGAGCAGTCCAGGGTGGGGAAGGTCTTGTCCAGCTTGGCCATCTGGCCGCCGATGGAGGGTTCCTTCTCCACCAGGTGGACGCGGAAGCCGCCGTCGGCGATCTTCAGGGCCGCTTCTATGCCGGCGATGCCGCCTCCCACCACCAGCGCCTGCGGGGTTACGTCGGCGTACCGCTCCTCCAGGGGCTGGTGCAGGGCCACCCGGCGCACCGCCCCGGCCACCAGGGCCTTCGCCTTGCGGGTGGCGGCCGCCACGCCGGCGGTGACCCAGGAGACGTGCTCGCGGATGTTGGCCATCTCCAGCAGGTAACCGTTCAGTCCCGCGCCTTCCAGGGCCCGCCGGAAGGTGGGTTCGTGCATGCGCGGGGAGCAGGAGGCCACCACGACCCGGTCCAGGCCCATCTGGGTGATGTCCTTGCGCATGAGGTCCTGGCCCGGGTCGGAGCACATGTACTGGTAGTCGCGGGCCACCACCACCCCGGGCAGGGCGGCGGCGAAGTCCCGCACCGCCGCCACATCGACGGTGCCGGCGATGTTGGTGCCACAGTGACAGACGTAAACACCTATCCTGGCCAAATTGCCACCTCCTTTACCTGAGCCGGGGTTCATCGCAGGCCGAGTAGGCGGTCGGCCGGCACAAAGCTCTGGCCGATGGCCAGGTCCCTGCACCCTAGACCAAGGGCCAGGCCCACCGCCTGGGTGAAGTAGAGCACGGGTGTGTCGTGATACGTACCGTACCGGGCCCGCAGCTTGCCCCGATAGGCGTCCAGGTTGAGCTGGCACATGGCGCAGGCGCACACGATGAGGTGGGCGCCCCGCTCGCGGGCCTCCTCCAGGATCTCAAACGTCAGGCGCAGGGCGACTTCCTCCTTGGTGTTCATGAAGGAGCCACCGCAGCACTTGGTCTTGCGCTCGAAGGGGAGCACCTCCGCCCCCAGACTGGCGAGCAGCTCGTCCAGGGAGGTGGGGTTCTCGGGGTCCTCGTAGGGGTTGCGGGGGCGGGAGAGCAGGCAGCCGTAGTAGGGCACGGCCTTGACCCCGTCCAGGGGCCGGCGCACCCGCTCCTCCACCTGGTCCAGCCCCAGGTCGTGCGTCAGGATGTGGACACCGTGCTTGACCTCTCTTTCGGCTTCCAGGTGGCGATCGACCGCGTCCAGCACCCGCTGCAGGCGGTCGCGGACGCGCCGTTCTTCCCGGTAGGCCTCCAGGGTGGGGGCCAGGTTGGCGTAGCAGGCGTTGCAGGTCACCGCCAGGTCCAGGCCGGTTGACTCCGCCAGGGCCAGGTTACGGGCCGAGAGGGCCATGCCCAGCAGGGGATCTACGTTGGACACCGCCGTGGAGCCGCAGCACGACCAGCCCGGCACCTCCTCCAACTCGATGCCCAGGGCCCGGAAGGTGGCATAGGTGGAACGGGTGTAGTCCCGGGCGGAGGCGTGGGCGGTGCAGCCGGGGTAGAAGGCGTAGCGCAGCCGGTTCACCTGGCCCTCAGGCAGGCGGTTGGCCGCGCGGTCAGACGGGCGGTGCACCGGGACGTCGGGCACGCCGTTCACCGGGCCATCACCTCTTCGCCGCGCGCCCGGGGCGCCTGTTCCACCCGGATGCCCACCTCGCGGGCGCCGGCGCTCTCGGAGTCGCGCACCCTCTCCACCGCCGCCATGAGCCGCCGCAGCTCGGCCAGGCCGGGAGCGCGGTCGGGGAGGGGGGCCATGCGTCCCCGGCGCATCAGCCCCAGGGCCATGGGCATCATGCCGAGCACCCGCGTGGGCCGGGTGCGCAAGGCATAGGCGGTCACCAGGGTGGGCTCATGCATGCGCCCGAACAGCCGCAATACCCGCAGGAAGCTCTCGTAGAAGGCGGGGGCGTCGTCCCGCGGGCTTACGTGCCCGGCGCGCAGGGCCAGCGACTTGAGGGTGATCATCACCCGGGTCACCTGGATGCCCCGCGGGCAGCGCACCGTGCAGGAGTGGCAGGAGGCGCAGTACCAGATGGCCCGGCTGGTCAGCACCTGCTCCCTGAGCCCGGTGCGCACCATCTCCATGATCCGGCGCGGGGTGTGGTCCATCTCCTGCGCGAGCTGGCAGGAACCGGTGCAGGTCCCGCACTGCATGCAGGCCCAGATGGACTGGCCCGAGATGTCCTCCACTTGCGCGGGAAAGAAGCGGCTGCGGGTTTCCTCGGGCAGCACCTCGCGGGTCTTGGGTCCGCTAAGCGTCGACTCGGCTACAGCCATCCCTTATCCCTCCCCAGGGGGATCCGTATGTTGCGTTGCTACCTGAGCTTCCATCCAGGCACACCAGGCGTCGATGCCTTCGTCCGTACGGGTGGAAAGGGGGAACACCGCCGCGGCGGGCGCGCAGCGATGGAGTACCTTGAGGAAATCCTCCCGCGCCAGGTCCAGGTGGGGGAGGAGGTCCACCTTGCTCAGCACCACCGCGTCCGCCTTCGAGAAGGCCAGCGGGTACTTCTCGGGCTTGTCGGGTCCCTCGGTGACCGAGAACACCACCACGGTGCGATCAGTGCCGATGTCTACCTCGGCCGGGCACACCAGGTTGCCCACGTTCTCTACGAAGAGCAGGCGCCCGCCCCCCGGCAGCTCCTCCAGGGCGCGGGCCACCATGGCGGGATCCAGGTGGCAGGCACCCCCGGTGTTGAGCTGCACCACCGGCACGCCCAGGGCGGCGATGCGCTCGCCGTCCCGGGCGGTGGCGATGTCGCCCTCCACCACCGTGCAGCCATAGCGCGGATGCAGGCGGGGCAGAGTGGCTTCCAGCAGTGCCGTCTTCCCCGCCCCGGGCGATCCCATGACGTTGACGGCCAGCACCCCCTGCTGGCGGAACCGGGCCCGGTTGGCTTCCGCCACCCGTTCACTGGCCGCCCGCAGGTCCCTGGCCAGGATCACCTTCACCCTGAACCACCTCCCGATCCCCCGGACGACGGGCACGGTTGCGTCCCGGCGATCGTCCCCCGCCGCCCACCTTCCCGGTCGTCGCCTTCCAGGTAGTCGACGCGCAGCTCCAGGCCTTCTTGCAGCCGGGGGGTGCCGGTGCCACACTGCGGGCAGCGGGCCAGTGGCTCTCCGTAATCGCCTCCGCAGTGGGGGCACGCCCACCGGGCAGGTACTTCCTGGATCTCCAGCCGGGCTGTCTCCAGCAGACGGAAGCGACCCCGGCAGGCCTCCCAGGCAAAGCGCAGGGCATCCGGGCAGGCCGCCAGCTCCCCCACGGTGAGGTGGACTGCAGTCACGCGCTGCACGCGGTGGCTAGCTGCCGCCGTCTGGCAGGCCCCGAGAATTTCCTCGACCAGTGCAAGTTCGTGCACGGTTTCACTTACCCGCTAAAATGATACAAAATGGTGACAGCAATTGCCTTGTCGCTTGATTGCACCTTTATTGCACAAAGTGACACAAGCTCCGCTGGTGCAGCCTTTCCCGGACGGCCGCCGGTGTTTGCGCTGTTCTCGTCCGGGCGGGTGGAGTCTCTCCCCGAGGTGACAGGAGGCGGGAATGTGATTTCTCTAACATGCATCCCGGCAGCCACCTTTGACCGGGGGAAACTCGCGGGGCGGGACAGACGCCGGGCCAGTTCGTGGTATATTTGGTACGAAAGCTTGGCAACGGGGAGGCTAGCAATCGTGGATGCCATGTGGGGCAACCTGATCTGGATACTCTTCCTGGTATGGGGCCTGCTCCTGCCCGTGATGTCCAGGCGACGCCTGGATCTCCTGCGCACCCAGATCATGTACCGCCTGCAGCAGAAACGCAGGTCACGGGTGATTTCCCTCATTCACCGTCAGGAGGCGGTGAGCTTCCTGGGCATTCCCCTGGCCCGCTACATCGACATCGAGGACTCCGAGCAGGTGTTGCGGGCCGTCCGGCTGACTCCGCCGGATATGCCCATCGACCTCATCCTGCACACTCCGGGAGGGTTGGTGCTGGCGGCGGAGCAGATTGCCCGCGCCCTCAGCCGCCATCCCGCCAGGGTGACGGTGATGGTCCCCCACTACGCCATGTCGGGCGGTACTTTGCTGGCCCTGGCCGCGGACGAGATCCTGATGGATCCCAACGCCGTGCTGGGCCCGGTGGACCCCCAGGTGGGGCAGTACCCTGCGGTATCCATCCTGGCTGCCGTGGAGCAGAAGGGGAGGGAAAGGGCCGACGACCGCACCCTCATCCTGGCCGACATCTCCCGCAAGGCCCTCGCCCAGACCAGGGAGGCAGTGGTGGATATCCTCCTGGACAAGATGGACCGCGAGCGGGCGGAAGAGCTGGCGGAGATCTTCACGGACGGCAGGTGGACCCACGACTACCCCATCACGTGCGAAACGTTGCAGGCCCTCGGCCTGCCGGCCTGCATGGAGCTGCCTGCGGAGGTATACCAGTTGATGGAGCTCTACCCGCAGCCCGCGCAAAGGAGGCCCTCGGTCCAGTACGTGCCGCTTCCCATGGGTGAGCCGCCGGTGGATAGGCGTCGCAGCGCCGACCGCTAGGCCGTTGACGGCAGGGGAGACCATGGTATAATCGGGGGCGAAAAGCACACAGACGCGATCCCGCTGCGGCTCGCGGGTTCAGGGAAGGGATGAAAGGAGCCGGGACGTCATGTTCTGGTTCCTTATCTTTTGCGGCGGGACGCGCAAGGGGAAAGGGAAGAGATGGCGCGCATAGGTCTCACCTTCAACCTGAGGAAGGCCCGTGAGCCCGAGGATGATGAACCTCCGGACGCCCAGGCCGAGTACGATTCGCCTGCCACCGTGATGGCGGTGGCGGATGCCCTCCGCCAGGGCGGACACCAGGTGGTGTTCCTGGAAGCGGACGAGTTCCTGCCCGAACGCATCCGCGAGGAGAACCCCCAGGTGGTGTTCAACCTGGCGGAGGGCTTGAGAGGGGAGAGCCGCGAATCCCACGTGCCCGCCCTGCTGGAGATGCTGGGCATCCCCTACGCGGGGTCGGGGGTACTGTCCCTGGCCCTGTGCCTGGACAAACCCCTCGCCAAGGTGGTGCTCAGGGAGTGTGGCGTTCCCACGCCCGCCTTTCATCTGGTCGCCCCCGGTGAGGAGATTGACGTAAGTGGCCTGCGTTTTCCCCTCTTCGTGAAGCCGGCCCACGAGGGTTCCAGCATGGGGGTGGGGCCGGGATCGGTGGTGTACGGGGAAACTGACCTGGTGCGCCAGGTGGACCTGGTGCGGGACCTCTACCGGCAGGAGGCCCTGGTGGAGGAGTTTCTGCCCGGGCGGGAGTTCACCGTGGGCCTGGTTGGCAACCGGTTCCTGCACGCCTTCCCCCTCATGGAGATCAACTTCGACCCGGTGCCTCCCGAGCATGGGGCGGTCTACTCGCGCCATTTCAAGGAACACTGGGACGAGGACCGCTATTACCTGTGTCCCGCCCCGGTGGATGAACGGTTGGCGGCGGAACTGGTGGACCTTGCCCGACGCGCTTTCCGTGCCCTGCGTTGCCGGGACGTGGCCCGGGTGGACCTGCGCCTGGATGCGGCCGGCCGTCCCCGGGTGTTGGAGATCAACCCCCTGCCGGGACTGGCTCCGCGTTTTTCCGACCTGCCCCGGGCGGCGGCGGCCGAGGGATGGACCTATGAGGAGCTGGTCAACGGCATTCTGGACGTGGCCCTGTTCCGCCTGGGAATGAGTCACCTGGCCAGCGGCCTTCTCGTGGAAAGACGCATGCTGGCCTAGGCCCCCGTGTCCTGAGCGCTCTGCCACCCGGAGGGAAGTGTTGGAGCCAGGCGGTCCGCATGACCCGGGGGCAGCCGTTGCATCTCTTCGACAAGGAGTAGCAACTCTCGCCAAATTTCTCCAAGGAATCTCTTTCCACAGAGGCTGCCTCATGGTATAATCCGGGTGGACAAGTTGGTGGAGGGAGGCTCTGGGGTTGGAGCAGTTGCTGCAGAGGATTGTGGAAGGAATTGAGACGTTACTCCAGGGGCAGGAAAACCTCTGCCGAACCGTGTTCACCCTCCAAGAGGGGCAGGACGAGCTGCGGCGAGGCCAGGGGGAGCTGCGGAACGGGCAGCGTCAACTGTGGCAGGGGCAGGACGAACTGCGGCGAGGCCAGGAGGAGCTGCGGAGGGGGCAGGAGCGCCTGGAGGAGCGCATGACGAAGCTGGAAGTCCGCATGGAGTCAGAAATCATTGACAGGATCAGAGGTCTGTTCGACGGGCGCCAGTTGGTCCTGGATGCGCTGGCCAGGATTGAGGAGAGGTTGGCCGCTCACCAAGAGCGGCTTGACCGCCACACCAGCGAGATGCTAGGGCTGCGCATTAGAAAGCAACCCGGATCATGAGAGGTTTTTGGGCGGCTGGGGGTTTGGGGTGGCCGAGAGTTGGATTGATTTACATAAAGGGTTAACCCTGCCCGCGTCGAATAGGATGGCTCTGAGTACCGGGGCGCGGGGGGGCTGTCTGTGCGCGGAGGAGGCCGGGTCTGGCCGGGGCGCAAAGTCGTGCTGGAACCCCTCAGGGACGATCACCGCCAGACGGTAGGTTTATGGATGCGGGATCCGGAAACGGCCCGGTTGATGGGTACGGGAGGGGGGCCATGGGACTTTCCTCCCCCGCAGTCGGAGCGGCTCTGCATGGCCATCAATACTCGCTCCGGCCGGCTGATCGGCTACCTGGCCCTGCGCGACGTATCGTGGCGGCTCCGGGAAGCCGAGTTGCACATGTGCATCGGCGAGAAGGACTTCTGGGGTCAGGGGATGGGGGCGGATGCCCTCTGCACCTACCTCGGCTACATATTCTCCACCACCCGACTCCTGCGCCTGTACCTGCGCGTTTACGCTGACAATGCCCGCGCCGTTCGCTGCTACCGCAAGTGCGGCTTCCGGGTGCGCGGCATCCTGCGGGCCGGAGCCCGGCGGGAGCGGGGATTTCGCGATCTCCTTCTGATGGAGGTCTCTCGCGACCGGGCCGCCGGCCTGGCGGTTGCTCGCTGCTTGCGCGGGCGGGGGCGGGAAGATATAATGGCGGCAAAGCGATGAAGGGGAGGAGTAGGACGTCCTCCCGCCCCCAGAGAGGGGGACCCTGGGCTGTGAGGTCCCCCGGCGCGGGAAGTCCGAAGGTCGCCCCCGAGGTGTCCGGCCAAACCCGCGACAGGCTGCCCGTGACCGTTTGCGCCGACAGATAGGGGCGGAAGCCGGATGGGCAGCGGCGGGTTCCAGGCCGGGACGGACACCCCCGTTAGCGGGAAGCGAGTGCTGTGCGAGCGCCCGACGCGTTGGCCCTTGCCTCGGGCGGCGGGAGGCGGGGCCGGGCAGCAGCAAGGTGGTACCACGGGCCCCTCCCGTCCTTGCGGGAGGGGCCTCCTGCGTCCCCCGGCCCGGCGCCCCCTTCCAGCAGCAGGGGGGTCCCGGCCGCAGGCGGCTACCGGGTGAGGAAGAGAGGAGGGGGTCGGGCAGATGCAGGTGAGATTGCCTCCGGTGTATGACCCCAAGGCGGTCGAGGCAGAGCGGTACCGGTTCTGGCTGGAGGGGCGGTACTTCGGGGCCCGCGTGAACCGGGCGCGGGAGCCCTTCTGCATCGTCATACCGCCGCCTAACGTAACCGGATCTCTGCACATCGGGCACGCTCTGGACAACACCATGCAGGACATCCTCATCCGCTGGCGGAGGACGCAGGGTTACGAGGCCCTGTGGGTGCCGGGGACCGACCATGCCGGCATCGCCACCCAGCACGTAGTGGAAAAGCGGCTGGCAAAAGAAGGCCTGAGCCGGCACGACCTGGGGCGGGAGAAATTCCTCGAGCGGGTCTGGGCGTGGAAGGACGAGTACGAGGCCACCATCATCTCCCAGCTCAGGCGCCTGGGGGCGTCATGTGACTGGTCGCGTAAGCGCTTCACCATGGACGAGGGCTGCTCGCGGGCGGTGCGAGAAGTATTCGTGCGGTTGTGGGAGAAGGGTCTCATTTACCGGGGGGAGTACATCGTGAACTGGTGCCCCGAGTGCCGCACGGCTCTGTCGGACCTGGAGGTGGAGCGGGAGGAACGGGCGGGCACCCTCTGGTACGTCGGCTATCCCTACGCCGATGGGTCCGGATACCTGACGGTGGCCACCACGCGCCCGGAGACCATCCTGGGGGACACGGCGGTGGCGGTGCACCCCGACGACGAACGCTACCGGGAGGCCGTGGGCAGGACCGTGGTGGTGCCCATGGTGAACCGGCCCGTGGCGGTGATCGCCGACCGGGCGGTGGACCCCGCCTTCGGTACCGGGGCGGTGAAGATCACCCCGGCCCACGATGCCGACGACTTCGAGGTGGCCGCCCGGCACGGGTTGCCGGCCATCGCCGTCATCGACGCCGATGGCAACATGACGGAAGAGGCCGGGCGCTATGCGGGCATGACCCGCGAGGAGTGCCGGCGGGCCATCCTGGATGACCTGCGGGCGGCCGGGCTCATCGAGAAGGAAGAAACCCACACCATGGCCCTGGGGCACTGCTACCGGTGCGACACGGTGGTGGAGCCCCTCCTCTCCCGGCAGTGGTTCGTGCGCATGAAGCCCCTGGCGGAGCCGGCCATGGAGGGGGTGAAGACGGGTGAGATCGTCATCGTACCCGAGCGCTTCACCCGGGTGTACCTCAACTGGCTGGAGAACATCCGCGACTGGTGCATCTCCCGGCAGATCTGGTGGGGCCATCGCATCCCCGCCTGGCACTGCCACGAGTGCGGCGAGATCACCGTGTCGCGGACCGACCCCACGGAGTGCTCCCACTGCGGCTCCGAGCGCCTGGAGCAGGACGAGAGCGTACTGGACACCTGGTTCTCGTCCGCCCTGTGGCCCTTCTCCACCCTGGGATGGCCCGAGCGCACCCCCGAGCTGGAGTACTTCTATCCCACTTCGGTGCTGGTGACCGGGTACGACATCCTCTTTTTCTGGGTGGCCCGCATGGTTTTCATGGGTCTGGAGTTCATGGGGAAGAAGCCTTTCCACTACGTACTCCTCCATGGGCTGGTACGGGACGCCGAGGGGGAGAGGATGTCCAAGTCGCGCGGCACAGGCGTCGATCCCGTAGAAGCCATCGAGAAGTACGGTGCCGACAGCCTGCGCCTTTCCCTCATCATGGGCAACACCCCGGGCAACGACTTCCGGTTCTACTGGGAGAAGGTGGAGGGAGCGCGCAACTTCTGCAACAAGCTGTGGAATGCCGCCCGCTTCGTGCTCATGAACCTGGAGGGTTTCGACCCGGACGCCCAGGCCCCCCTGGCTCTGGCCGACCGCTGGATTCTGAGCCGCTACGCGCGCGTGCGCGACCAGGTCGCCGGGCTCCTGGAGGAGTTCCAGCTGGGGGAGGCGGCGCGCGCACTGTACGACTTCATCTGGGATGAGTACTGCGACTGGTACATCGAGATGACCAAGGCCCGCCTGGCGGAAGACGGGCCGGGGCGCCTGGCCGCCCAGCGCACGCTGTGGCTGGTCCTGGAGGGCGTCCTGCGGCTCCTGCACCCATTTGTCCCCTTCATCACGGAGGAGATCTGGCAGCAGCTCCCCCACGAGGGTCCCGCCCTGGTGGTGGCGCCCTGGCCCGGCAGCAGGCCGGATCTCGTGGACCGGGCAGCCGAGGAGCAGGTGGGACTGTGGATGGAGGTGACGCGGGCCATCCGCAACCTGCGGGCCGAGGTGGGGGTGGGACCGGGGCAACCGGCGACGGCGGTGGCGCACGCCGACCCGGAGACGGTACGGGTGCTGGCGGCGGGACGGGACATGATTTCCCGGCTGTCCTGGAGCGAGCCGCTGGAGTTGGCACGGGCAGGGGAGAGCCGGCCCGCCCGGGCGGTGGCCTCGGTGGTACGGGGGGTGGAGGTGTTCGTACCCCTGGAGGGCGTGGTAGACGTATCCAGGGAGGCGGAGCGGACCCGCACCCAGCTCAGGCAGGTGGAATTCGAACTGGAGAGGGTGGAGGCCCGGCTGGCTCATCCCCGATTCCTGGAGCGGGCCCCCGCGGGGGTGGTGGAGGAGATGCGGGCCCGGCACCAGGAGGCCCTCGAAAAGGTGCGGAAGCTCAGGGAGCGCCTGCAATTGCTTGAGAGTTGACGGGCCACGGCCACCCGGGCCAGGACATCGGGCCCGGACGGACAGGATGCGTCCTCGGCCGGCCGTCATCCCTGCCGGCGGAGGTGGGAGAGGAGCCGGGTCATGGAGTACGAGGAAGCCCTGGAGTACATCCGCGGCCTGGGCCGCTTTGGCTCCCGACTGGGGCTGGAGCGCATCACCAGGCTGCTCGAACTGGCGGGGAACCCACAGGAAGGCCTGCGGGTGATCCACGTGGCCGGCACCAACGGCAAGGGGTCGGTTACGGCCATGGCTGCGTCGGTGCTCACAGCGGCAGGATACCGGGTGGGGATGTACGTTTCCCCTTACCTGGAGGAGTTCCGGGAGCGCATTCAGGTGGACGGGCAGTGCATCCCGGAGAGGGATGTGGGGGCGTGGGTGAAACGCCTCCGCCCTCTGGCGGACAGGGTGGTGGCGGATGGGATGGACCATCCCACCGAATTTGAGTTCATAACCCTGGTGGCCATGTGTTACTTCGCCGCCCGCCGGGTGGACTACGCGGTCCTGGAAGTGGGGCTGGGGGGCAGGTTTGACGCCACCAACGTGATATCGCAGCCCCTGGCATGCGTCATATCCAACATCGCCCTGGACCACACCGACCGGCTGGGCCAGACTGTAGCCAAGATCGCCTTCGAGAAGGCCGGTATCATCAAGCCCGGTCGGCCGGTGGTCACCGGAGCCCGCGACCCCGATGCCCTGGAGGTAATCGCGCGGGTGGCCCGCGACAGGGGCGCGCCCCTGCTGGTGGCGGGGCAGGATTTCACCTGGCAGGAACGGTATTGTGACTGGCGGGGCCAGGAACTGGACCTCCACTGCCCCACTCGCGAGTTCTGCGGCCTGCACGTCCCCCTGGCGGGTCGCCACCAGCAGGGCAACACGGCCTGTGCCGTGACCGCCCTGGAGGTGGGGGTACCGGGTCTGCCGGAGCGGGCAGTGCGGGAAGGGGTGGCCGGGTGCCGGTGGCCGGGCCGGCTCGAGGTGCTGGGCGAACGCCCCCTGGTGGTCATCGACGCCGCCCACAATGCCGATGGTGCCGCCGCCCTGCGGGAGGCGCTGGAGATGTTCCCCCGGCGGAGGCTGGTCATGGTGCTCGGTATCCTCCGGGACAAGAACGCTGAGGCCATGGTGGGGCTGCTGGCCCCGGCCGCCGATGTGCTGGTGGCCACCTCCCCGGTGAGCCCCCGGGCGGGGAATCCGGAACGTATCGCCGAGCTGGCCCGTCCCCTCTGCGGGGAGGTGCGCGTGGAACCCGACCTGGCGGCGGCCCTGGAAGGGGGGCTGGCGGCAGCTTCTCCCGAGGACATGGTGGTGGTAGCCGGCTCCATCTACCTCATCGGTCCGGCCCGGTCCCTGTTGCGGGCCCGGCTGGCCTCGCGGGTGGGTCCCACCTGTGCGTCCGCCCCAGAATAAAACACCAGGACGAGCCAATACTACCATGTGATCCCATATCAACCTGGGAAAGGAATCGTGCCGTCCGTGGCGAAATGTGTAGGCGTGTGTCCGTTCCTGGTGGGGGAAGGAGGGAAGGCCGGTGCGACGCAGGACGAGAGAGGGAGTATCCCTGGTGATCCTCCTTCTGGCGGGTCTGGTCCTGGGCACCCTGGTGGGGGATATCCTGGGGTCCGCATTCCCTGCCCTGGCGGTGCTATCCCGGAGCAGGGGGGTGGCCCTGGGACCTTGTTCCTTTGACCTGCGGGTGATATCGTTCACCCTGGGTCTCGGCCTGCAGGTGAACCTCCTGGGGGCGGCGGGGGCACTGGTGGGGATCATCCTCTGGTGGCGCAGGTGACCGCGTACGGCGGCCGCCGGGCCCACGTGCGGAGTGCGGCGGCCCCGGGTTCCATGAGTGAGGCGGCTCCCAATCTCCGTTTCTTGAGAGAGAGGGAAGGAGCGCCCTACCCTGGACAACCGGTACACCATGAAGGACCTCCCACCGGACGAGCGTCCGCGGGAGAAGCTGATGCGGCACGGTGCGGAGGTGCTGTCGACGTCCGAACTGCTGGCGGTGGTCCTGGGAAGCGGAAGCGAGGGATTGTCGGCCCTGGGTCTGGCGCGCGCGCTGCTGGAGGAGGCCGGGAGCAGCCTTTCCGGGCTGGCGTGCCTGTCCCCCCAGGACCTGGCCCGCTGGCAGGGCATGGGACCTGCCAAGGTGGCGAGGGTGCTGGCCACGGTGGAGCTGGCCCGGCGCCTGTGGGCGGAGGAGGTGGGCCCGCGTCCCGTGGTGCGGAACGCCCAGGACCTGGCCGCGCTGGTGCTGCCCAGGCTGCGCTACCTCGACCGGGAGCACCTGCTGGTGGTGATGGTGGACGCCTCCAACCGGGTGGTGGGGGTGGAGACGGTGTCGGTGGGAGACCTGACTTCATCCATCGCCCATCCCCGCGAGGTGTTCAAGCCCTGCATCCGCCACAACGCGGCCGCGGTGGCCCTGGCTCACAATCACCCCTCCGGTGATCCCCGGCCCAGTCAGGACGACGTGCTGGTCACGGAGCGCCTCGTCGAGGCGGGGAAGCTGCTGGGAATAGAAGTCCTTGACCACGTCATCCTGTCGGACGACAGCTACATAAGCCTGCGCCAGACGGGGCTGGGGTGGGAGAAAGGGGAATAGGGTGTGTTTTCGACGATCTACAGATGGTTGTCGCACGACCTGGGGATCGACCTGGGCACCGCCAACAGCCTGGTCCACGTGCGGGGCCGGGGAATCGTCCTGCAGGAACCGTCCGTGGTGGCCATGGAGCGCGACGGCCGGGCCGTGCTGGCGGTGGGCGAGGAAGCCAAGCGCATGATCGGGCGTACCCCGGGGAATATCGTGGCCGTCCGCCCCATGAAGGACGGGGTGATCGCCGACTTCGACGTCACCATGACCATGCTCCGCTATTTCATCCACAAGGCTTTGCCCAACCGCGGGCTGGTGCGCCCCCGCGTGGTGGTGGCGGTGCCCAGCGGGGTGACCGAGGTGGAGCGCAGGGCGGTGGTGGATGCCACCCTGCAGGCGGGGGCGCGGGAAGCGTACCTCGTCGAAGAACCCATGGCTGCCGCCATCGGGGCGGGCCTCCCGGTGGAGGAGCCCACCGGGAACATGGTGGTGGATGTAGGGGGCGGCACCACCGAGGTGGCCATCATCTCCCTGGGTGGCATAGTCACCTGCCGGTCCATCCGGGTGGCTGGGGATGAGATGGACGAGGCCATCGTGTCCTACATCAAGCGAACGTATAACCTGCTCGTCGGGGAGAGGACGGCCGAGGAGATCAAGATTCAGATCGGTTCGGCGTTCCCGGGCTACGGCGATCAGGACCTGGAAGTGAGGGGACGGGATCTGGTCACCGGGTTGCCCCGTACCCTGCGGGTGACGGCCGAAGAAATCAGGCGGGCGCTGAGCGAGCCCGTCGGGGCCATCCTGGAGGCCATCCGTACCACCCTGGAACGTACCCCGCCCGAACTGGCCTCTGACATCATGGATCGGGGGATATTCCTCACCGGGGGAGGCTCCCTCCTCAGGGGGCTGGATCGCCTGGTGGCGGAAGAAACGGGAATGCCCGTGCACCTGGCGGATGACCCCCTCCTGTGTGTGGCCCGCGGGACAGGCAGGGTGCTGGAGGAGATCCACACCCTGCGCAAAGTGCTCCTGACCCCTCGCAGGGGGTAATCCGGGGAGGGACATCATGCGGATCGCTGTGGCCAGGGTCGCTTCCGCCCTCGCGGTGGGCTTCCTGGTAGTGCTCCTGGCCAGCCTCACGGCCGCCGAGAGGGAGCGGGTCACGGCGCTGGAGCAGGCGGTACGGGAAGGGCTGCGTCCGGCGCTGGAAGTGGTGGCCCGGGCCTCAGATGCGGTGAAGGGTACGGTGGTCACCCTGGTGTCTCTCCCCGAAATCAGGCGGGAACAGGAGAAGTTGAAGGGGGAGGCCGCCCGCGCCCGCGACCTGGAGCGACGGCTGGCCGTGCTGGAGGAGGAAAACCGACGGCTGAGAGCCCTGCTGGGGTTTCGGCCGCCCGTGCCGGGCAGGGTGCTGGGAGCGGAGGTGGTGGGCCGCAACCCCGACAACTGGCTGAGCAGGGTGGTCATCGACCAGGGAACCAGGGCCGGGATAGACAGAAACGCGGCGGTGATGACCGCCCAGGGGCTGGTGGGCAGGGTGTCGTCCCCCGGGTTGTACCAGTCGGTGGTGACCCTGCTTTCGGACCCCGGCAGTGCGGTGGGCACCATGGTGGGCCGCACCCGGGACGCCGGAGTCTGTTACGGCCAGGTTGGTACGGAGCTTTTGAGGATGCGCTTTTTTTCCCGGGATGCCCGGGTCGAGCCGGGCGATCAGGTGGTGACGTCGGGACTGGGCGGCGTGTTTCCTCCCTACCTGGTGGTGGGCACCGTGGTGGAGACCTTCCGGGGCGATTACGGTCTGGTCCAGTACGCCACCGTGCGCCCCGCCGCCGATTTGCGCCGCCTGGGGGAGGTGCTGGTCCTGCTGTCCTGGGCCGGTCTGCCCGTACCGGTTGCGCCCGGACCCGGCGGCGCCACGCCCCCGTCTGGACCGGGGGCAACGCCGTGAAGGGGGTGGAGGGCGCGGGGAGGCCGGGGTCATGATGGGCAGGTTGCTGGGCGCGGCGGGACTGCTGGCTCTGGCCACGGTGATTCAGGCGGGTATGGCTCCCCGCCTGGCCGTGCTGGGGGTGAAGCCGGACCTCCTTCTGCTGGCCGTGGTCGGGTATGCCCTTACCCGGGGAACCCTGGCCGGATGCCTGCTGGGAGCGGCTGCGGGCATGGTGGAAGACGCGATGGTAGGACAGTATCTGGGCGTGCGGGCCCTCGCCCTGACCCTGGTGGGCCTGGTAAGCGCCCGGGCCGCCACCCGCTTCTTCGGTGATCAGCCCCTGGTACCGGTGGTGGCCGCGGTGGGGGGAACGGTCCTGGCCGAACTCACCAGCTGGGCGGTATGGCGGGCGCTGGGTGTTCCCCTGCCTCTGGGGGTGGGTCTGGCGCGGGTGATCCTGCCCTCGAGCCTGTACAACGGCCTGGTGGCCGTCTTCTTCCCGGGATGGTGGGTGCGGCGGGCGCAGCGCGCACACGGGGTGAGGGCGGGTGCCTGAGGGGTGGGAGGGCCGCATCCGGCGGCTGAGCCTTGCGGTAATGGGGGTATTCCTGATCCTGGCCATCGCCCTGGCCTATTTGCAGCTGGGTCCCGCTTCCGAAACCTACCGGCGCCTGGCTGATCGTAACCGCATCCGCATCCTGGACATCCCTGCCCCCCGCGGGGAGATCTTCGATCGCAACGGCAGACCCCTGGCCACCAACCGCCCGGCCTTCGGGCTTTCCCTGGTGTTCCTGGGCTGGGATGAGGTGCGTGAGAGCGCCGCCCGGCTGGGCGAGCTGCTGGGCCTGGATCCCACGGAGGTGCAGGCGCGGGTGAAGGCCCAGGGGTACCGCCTCTACCAGCCGGTGCGCATCGTGGAGGACCTGACGCCCGAGCAGCAGTCCGTCGTGGAAGAGCACAGCTACGAGCTACCCGGGGTGGTGATCGAGGTCCGCCCCCGGCGCTCTTATCCCCTGGGTACGACGGCCGCCCACGTCCTGGGTTACCTGCGCGAGGCGGGACCCGAGGACGTCACGCAAAAGGGTTACCGCCTGGGTGACATGGTGGGGAGGGCCGGGCTGGAAGCAGTCCTGGAGGATTCGCTGCGGGGAAGAGACGGGGGCAGACAGGTGGAGGTCAACCACCGGGGGTTTCCCGTGCGGGACATACCTCCGGTCACCGCCCCCGCGCCGGGTAAGGACGTGGTCCTCACCATCGACCTCGGGTTACAGCAGGCGGCGGAAAGGGCCCTGGCCGCCACCATCGAGCGCCTGCAGGAGAAGTACCCCGGGGCGCGGGCAGGAGCGGTGGTGGCCCTGGACGTGAATACGGGCGGGGTGCTTGCCCTGGTGAGCTACCCCGGTTTCGACCCCAACGTTTTCACCCGGCCGCTCACCGCCGAGGAATGGGCTCACCTGACCTCACCGGACCGGCCCCTCTGGAACCGGGCCATAGGGGGTGTGTATGCCCCCGGTTCTACCTTCAAGATGGCCACGGCCATTGCCGCCGTGATGGAAGGCAAGGTCACCCCCGAGGAGAAGGTGGTTTGCCGGGGGTACCACCCGCTGACCGCGGGCTGGCCTCGGCCCAAGAGGTGCTGGGTGCGATCGGGTCACGGGCCTGTCGACCTCCGCCAGGCCATCGCCAGATCCTGTGACGTCTACTTCTACGAGATGGCCCGGCGCGTGGGGGTGGATGGCATTGCCAGGTGGGCTGCCGCCCTCGGGTTGGGGCAGAAGACCCAGATCGGACTGCCGGGCGAGGCGGGGGGCGTGCTCGCCAGCACCGGCTACAAAGAATGGGCGTACCAGGCAAGGGCGAGTGACGGCAGCCGGCTCTTCCCCTGGATCGATACACCTCGCTGGCAATACCCGGCCGAAGACATGGATGCCGGGATTGGCCAGGGGTTCCAGAGTTTCACACCCCTCCAGATGGCCGTCTACACGAGCGTCATCGCGAACGGGGGGGTGAGGTACCGTCCCCGGTTGGTGCGCGAGGTAAGAGATGCGGCGGGAAACGTGCAGGAGTTTCCCCCCGAGGAGGAGGGACGGGTGGAGCTACCGGAAGAGGTGTGGCGGGCGGTGCGCGAAGGGATGCGGGCGGTGACCCTGCCGGGCGGTACTGCGGGAGGGGTGTTTGCCGGTTTCCCCGTGGCGGTGGCGGGCAAGACGGGCACGGCGGAAAACCCTCACGGGGACGACCACGCCTGGTTCGTGTGCTACGCACCGTATGAGCAGCCCCGGCTGGCGATGGCGGTGCTGATCGAGCAGGGTGGCCACGGTACCGCAGCAGCGGGCGTAGCCCGTGACATCTTGGCCGACTATTTCCACCTCGAGGCTCCTGGCCTTCCCGGTA
Organism: Bacillota bacterium; assembly: GCA_030019365.1. Lineage (NCBI taxonomy): Bacteria > Bacillati > Bacillota > Bacillota bacterium. The sequence continues at coordinate 543,731 of JASEFA010000002.1, read as the reverse complement.
GCGCGATCACCACGGGAGAATGATGATCCGGGTGTGGGGCGGCAGGAATTGGCGAGCTTGCGAAGAATTGGTAGCTTGCCCGGGAGGCAGGGCGACAGGGACCGCTTCCGATTGTGCCGGGGGCGGCCCGCTTGAGAGCAAATCGGAGGAGTGGGCCGTTGATGGAGGAAGGCCTGGCCTTGCTCAAGGTGGGCGGTCGCCTGGTCATCCGCATTCCCCTTGAAGGGGGCTGGGATCGTCTGGTGGCCGTCCTCCAGGACCTGGCAGAAGGTGGGGGCGAGGAGGTGATCCTCGACACCGGACCCCTGGTCCTGAGTGCCCGTGAGCTGGTGGAAGTGGAACGCATCCTGAATGCCCGCAGCTATCGGCTGGTGCGGGTGGTACATGGGGCGCGCGGCTCACCCCCAGCTCCCCGACGTCGTCACTCCGTTCCTGCGGGCCCGGTTGACCCGGAGGCGGTTCAGCCCGGCCAGCGCCCGGCGGCGCGGGTGGCGGCGGGCGAAACCGGGCCGCGCACCAGGGGACGGGTGCGGGAGCCGGGTGAGCGTACGCTGGTCAGGAGGGGGCCCCTCCGCTCCGGGCAGGTAATTCGCTACCGCGGCAACGTGGTCATCATGGGGGATGTCAATCCCGGAGCTCAGGTGGTCGCCACGGGAGACGTGATCGTGCTGGGAGCCCTGCGGGGGGTAGCCCATGCCGGTGCGGACGGTTCACGCAACGCGGTGGTGGCGGCCCTGCGGCTGTGCCCCACCCAGTTGCGCATAGCTGACCTCATCCGGCGCGCACCCGAGGGCGACCGCGGGCGGGTGCGGCCGGAGCTTGCCCGGGTGCGGGATGCGGAGATAGTGGTGGAGGGTCTGTAAACCGGGGAGTGACCTATCTCGGGGGGGATGGTGATGGGCGAGATATGGGTGATCACGTCCGGCAAGGGCGGGGTAGGCAAGACCACAGCCACCGCCAACCTGGGGACCGGTCTGGCCCTCCTGGGCAAGCGGGTGGCCATGGTGGACGCGGATATCGGCCTGCGCAATCTCGATGTGGTGATGGGGCTGGAAAACCGGATCGTCTACGACCTGGTGGACGTGGCGGAGGGTTACTGCCGTCTGAAGCAGGCTCTGGTGAAGGACAAACGGGTGGAAGGGCTGTATCTCCTGCCCGCGGCTCAGACCAAGGATAAGACCGCAGTGAGCCCGGAGCAGATGCGCAGCCTCTGTCAGGAGCTGGTACGGGAATTCGATTACGTGCTGGTGGACTCGCCGGCCGGCATAGAGCAGGGGTTTCGCAATGCGGTGGTGGCGGCGGAGAAGGCGGTCATCGTGACCACGCCGGAAGTGGCGGCCGTGCGTGACGCCGATCGCGTGATCGGACTGCTCGAGGCGACGGAGATGGCCTCTCCTCTGTTGCTCATCAACCGGGTGCGCGCGGACATGGTGCGCCGGGGAGACATGATGAACATCGATGACATGATCGAGGTCCTGGCCATCGAGGTCCTGGGAGCCATCCCGGAAGACGAGCAGATCATCGTGTCCACCAACCGGGGGGAGCCTGCCGTCCTCGCGCCCCATTCCCGGGCGGGTCACGCCTTCCGGCTGGTGTGCCGCCGGCTCCTGGGCGAGAACGTATCTCTGCCCAATGTCTGGGAGCCGGACGGCTGGTTCCTGAAGCTGCGGCGCCTCATTGGGGCGGGCACGCGTTGAGGAGAGGGGGGAGCGGGCGTGTTCAACTGGAGGGGGCGGGGCCAGCCAGCCACCTCCTCGAGCAGGGAGGTGGCCAAAGAACGGCTGCGCCTGATCCTGGTGCACGACCGGGCGGGCTGCTCTCCCGATCTTCTGCAGGCGCTGAAGGAGGAGATGGTGACGGCCATTTCCCGGTACCTGGAGGTTGATCGCGCGGGCATCGAGATCCGGGTCGTCTCCGGTGAGCGGCAGGCAGTCCTGGCTGCCAGCATCCCCATCAGGGCGGTGCGGCGAGCGGGGGCGTCCCTATGACGGCGAAGGTTTCCCGGCCCCGTCCATGGCTGCGGGATCTGGAACCGGGCATCGTGCTGGCCACGGCCGGATTGGTGGCCTTCTCTCTGGCCGCCATCGCCAGCGCTTCATACAGCATGAACCCCGGTGACCGGTTCTTCTTCGTCCGCCGCCAACTCCTGTGGTTGGTGGTGGCTGTTGGGGCAGCCGTGGTGGCCAGGATCATCGATTACCGGGTCATCGTGGGCTGGGCCGGGCCACTTTACGTGCTCAATCTGGTCCTGCTGGCGGCGGTGCTGGTGGTGGGCCGGCAGGCTCAGGGTGCCCAGCGCTGGATACCCCTGGGGCCTTTCGACTTCCAGCCTTCCGAGCTGGCCAAGCTCATCATCGTCATCACCCTGGCGGCTCACCTGGGCCGGCGCGAAGTCCCCCTCCGGGGCCTGCGCGAGGCCGCGCCCTATGTGGCCCATGTGACCCTGCCCCTGCTCCTGATCCTGGTGCAACCCGACCTGGGCACTTCCCTGGTGCTGGGAGCGGTGCTCCTGGGCATGCTTTACGCCGCGGGCGTACCCGGGGGGCGCCTGGTGGCAGTGGTGGGGGCGGGACTGTCCCTGGTCGTGGCCGCCATCTGGGCCCATCTCAACTGGGGCGTACCCCTTCCCCTGCGGGACTACCAGCTGAACCGCCTGCTGGTGTTCCTGCAGCCCGGCCGCGATCCCCTGGGGGCGGGATACCACCTGCTCCAGTCCAAGATCGCCATCGGTTCCGGCGAGTTCTGGGGCAAACATCTCTTCTATGGCACCCAGAACCAGCTCAACTTTCTCCCCAACCGGCACACTGACTTCGTTTTTTCCGTCATCGGAGAGGAACTGGGGTTTGCAGGAGGAATCGCGGTGCTGGGGTTGTATTGTTATCTTATGTACCGCATCCTGCGGGTGGCCCGTGTGGCCGGTGACTACCGGGGCGCCCTGATTTGCATCGGGGTGGCGTCCATGCTGTCCTTCCACGTACTGGTGAACGTGGGGATGACGGTAGGGATCATGCCCATCACCGGTATCCCCCTGCCCTTCGTGAGTTACGGAGGCAGCAGCCTGGTCACCTGCATGATGAGTCTGGGGTTGGTGCTCAACGTCTACGGCCGCAGGCACGGGATTCGCTTCTAGGCCGTGGGCGGGGCAAATATCGCCCGGGGTGTGAGGTAGCCCCGGGGCGGGCAAGGAGGAGAGAGAATGGCACTGAAGATCACGAGCGACTGTGTCAGCTGCGGGGCGTGCGAGCCGGTCTGCCCGAACTCGGCCATCAGCCCGGGGGACGATGTGTACCTGATCGACCCCGATAAGTGCACCGAGTGCTACGGGTGGCACGCCGAGCAGCAGTGCGCCTCGGTGTGTCCCACTGACGCCTGCCTGGAAGACCCCGACCACCGGGAAACCAAAGAGGAGTTGCTGGCCAAGTTCCAGCGCCTGAACCCCGGCAAGGAGCCGGAGAACGGCGACAAGTGGCAGCCGCTGGGGCGTTCGGCGTAAGGTTATCCGGGTTGATCGGAAATCGTGGCAGGAGGCCCGGCCCGCGGCCGGGCCTCGTCGTCGGCGGGGTCGCCTGCACTACGGGTGCCTTCATGCTCAGCCGGTGAACCGGGTGCGGTGTCGCGGGCCTCTCCCTCCAGGAGGGCGAGCAGGCGGGGAGCGAGTTCCAGCAGCCGGTCGACGGTTGCGGAGGCACCCAGAGGGAGGACGGTGCAATGGCCCGGGCGGATGACGATGACGGCGCACGGGCTGGAACGCAGGCTCATGACCATGTTCGGGCCCCGGCTTCCCGCCAGGCAGCTCACCGACGAGGCACAGATGACGGTGTGCTCTCCCACCTGCAGGGGCGGAGAGAACGTCGCCTCCGGGGCATGTTCCCGCGCCAGTTCGGCCAGCATCCTGCTGAGCACCTCGGGATCCACCCCATCCCCCCACCATATTTTGCCTCACCAGGGCCGGATTAGGCACGGCCCGGGAAGGTACATAGTGCCAGTTGCCTGCCAATATACATGGGACAGGGAGGGAGGTGCCCCCGCATGCTGAAGGCCTGGCGTCGGCGCTGGAGGAGGATTCGGCAGAGGTGGAGCCCGCCCCGGGAGTGGTTTTCCCCTCCCCAGGTGGAGCGCGCGCGGCCGGCAGGTTGGATCAGGCAAACCGCCATATCTCTGGCCGTGTTCGCCCTGCTGGTGGCGGCATACCAGCTGCCACTGGGGGAGTCGGCTTACCTGCGCCGGGCCGTGGCCTACGTGGCGGACGCGGACTATGACCCCGTCGCCTGGTACCGGTCGGGGCAGGTGCGTGAGGTGATGGCCCGCTACTTCAGTGTGGAGACCTGGAGGTCCATCCTGGGGGGCAAGAAACCACCTCCCGAGCAGCAGTCCCCGTTTGCCTGGCCGGTACAGGGCCAGCTTACCTCCGGATTCGGGTGGAGGAAGGACCCCGTCACCGGCAAGGACCAGTTCCACGAGGGCCTGGACATCGCCGCCCCCGCGGGTACCCCGGTGCTGGCAGCCGGGGCCGGCATGGTGAAAGCGGTACGCACCAGCCCCGCCTACGGGAAGGTGGTGGAAATCGACCACGGGGGTGGCCTCAGCACGGTATACGCCCATCTGTCTGAGGTGCTGGTGAAGGAGAAACAGAAGGTGGCGGCGGGTGAGGAGGTGGGCAAGGCGGGTCAGACGGGCAACGCCCGCAGCCCCCACCTGCATTTCGAGTTGCGGCTTGAGGGCAAGCCGGTCGATCCCCTGACATATCTCCCCGGCACCTCGCGCTAGGGGGCAAGGTTTTTGCGCCTGCACGTTCAGGGGGTGGCGGTAGAAATCCACCCCCTTTTTGTTCTCGCCGTAATTCTCCTCTGGACGGGCCGGGGAGCCATCGACACCCTGGTCTTTCTGCTCGGCGTTGCCTTCCATGAACTGGGCCACCTGGTCATGCTCGCCGGCCGGGGCCTGGGGCCGGCCCGCATTGAGCTGTTGCCCTTCGGGAGCGTCATTACGCCCCTGGTCCCCGCCCTGGAGCCGGGGGAGGAATTCATGGTCGCCGCGGCCGGTCCCCTCCACAGTCTCGTCCTGGTGGCAGCCGCCTGGCTGGTGGCGCCCCACCTGTCCAACCCCGATCTGGCCTCCTGGTTCCTGGAGGTCAACGCCATAATGGGAGTGTTCAACCTGATGCCTCTCCTGCCCCTGGACGGAGGGCGGATGCTGCGGGCCCGGTGGGCTCTGTCCCTGGGGTGGCGGCGCGCCACCTGGCGGCTCATCCACCTGGGCAGGTGGGGGAGCGTGGCTCTGGCGACCATCGCTTCCGCGGCCATGCTGGAAGGGCAGTTCCTGGTCCCCGTGCTGGCGCTGGCCTGGGTGTTGTGGTCGGCGGCGGGGCGGGAGGAGGAGTGGGGCATGTACCGTTTCCTGCAGCTACTCGAGGAAAAGCACCGCCGCCTGCGCTGGCAGGGCTTCATGCCTTCCGCAGGCCTGGTGGCTACCGCCGAGACCAGGCTGCTGGACGCGGTGCGCCAGTTCCTTCCCCACCGCTACCACGTGGTGCTGGTGCTGGAACGAGGGCAGCCCCTGGGTTGGGTCACTGAAGAGCAGGTCTGGCACGGTCTGAAGGCCCGCCCTTCAGCCACTCTGAAGGACATCCTGGACGGGAACGTCTGACCACCCGCGACCCCCGGTCACAGGCGCGCAGGAGTTGCAGCGAACGCTGCAGGACCCGGTGCCGTCAGGATGGGGCGATGGGCGTGTCGATGGGAGTGGCCATGCCTTCGGCCTCCAGGCGAGAGAGCACCAGGCGGTAACCGTCCGCACCATAGCGCAGGAACCGGTTGATGCGGGCGATGGTGGCGGAGCTCATCCCCGTGAGTCTCTCGACCTGCTCGTAGGTGGCGCCTTTGTGCAGGAGGGCCGCCACCTGAAAACGCTGGGCCAGGGCGTGCAACTCTCCCACCGTGCACAGGTCCTCGAAAAAACGGTAGCACTCTTCCCGGGTGTGCAGGCGGAGGACTCCCTCAAACAGGAAGTCCAGGGCGGTGTCCTTCAGGCGGCTTTGGTATTCCATCGCGAACGTCCCCCCGCAGATCCGCTCTGTACTGCCTATCAGGGTGCGGGCTCAGGGACCCTGTGCACGTCGGCCTCTGCCACGGGAGCATCCAGCATGCGGGCGCGAGCAAAGGTGCGGAAAGCTTTGGTGATCTCCACCCGCACCCGCTCCCCCACCCGGGTGCCTGCCCCCTCCACGTCGATGACGTAGCCCTCGATGCGGGCAATGCCGTCCCACGGGTTGGTGACATGGGGCTCCTCGATCTGGACCGCGAGGATTTCTCCCTCATGCACGGGACAGGCCTTGGCCTCCACCTCCTGCCGCGTGCCCACCGCCTTGAGGTTCATAGCCTCCAGGTGAAGCTCTGCCGAACCCCGCACGAAAACCGACTTGCCCGTGGCACGCTCGAGCTCGCGCAGGTTGGAACCCCCGGGGCCGATCAGGAGGGACGCCACCCGGGGGTTGGCCTCCACCAGGATGGCCTCAGCCTGGGTGGTACGCAGGATGCGTCTGATCTCGCGCCGGATGCGGGCGGCCACGGTCTCCTCGCTCAGGACGCGCCCGGTCCCCTCACAGTACGGGCAGGGTCGTTGCAGTTGAGCTTCCAGCCCGGGCCGCACCTTCTTGCGGGTCATCTCCACCAGGCCCAGCTGGGTGAACCCCAGCACCGTGGTGCGGGTGCGGTCCCTGCGCAGGGCTTCCTCCAGCGCGGCCAGGACCTTCTGGCGGTGAGAGGCCTTTTCCATATCGATGAAGTCGATGACGATGATCCCGCCGATGTCCCGCAGCCTGAGCTGCCTGGCTATCTCTACCGCCGCCTCCAGATTCGTGCGCAAGACCGTATCTTCCAGGGAACTGGTTTCCCCCACGTACTTGCCCGTGTTCACGTCGATGATGCAAAAGGCTTCCGTCTGATCGATGATCAGGTATCCCCCGGAAGGCAGCCAGACCTTGCGCCGCAGGGCCATCTCTATTTCCCGGTCCAGGTCGTACGCCTCGAAGGCGGACCCGGCGTTACGCCGGTGGAAGTGCACGCGGGGTTTCAGTTCGGGCGAATAGGCATCCAGCAAATCAAGGGTGCGCTCGTACTGTTCCCGGTCGTCCACGACGAGCCGATCCACGTCTTCGGTGAACTGGTCCCGTACCAGCCGGAACACCAGCCCCAGGTCGCGGTGCAACAGGGCGGGAGGCTCGGCCGTCCGGGCCCGTTCCCGGATGCGGTCCCAGATCCGCACCAGGAAGTCGCGATCCCTCACCAGGTCTTTCTCTTCCTGGCCGTCCGCCACCGTACGCACGATGATGCCGGCCCCGGCGGGCTTGATGGTGCGGGCGATGCGGCGCAGGCGCTCCCGTTCGGCGGCATCGTCGATGCGGCGCGAGACGCCCACGTAGTCAAGGTTAGGCATGAGCACCAGGCACCGTCCCGGGAGGGTGATGTGGGTGGTCACCCGCGCCCCCTTTGTACCGAGGGGCTCCTTGACCACCTGCACCACGATGGACTGGCCCTCGTGCAGCAGCTCCGTGATGCCGGGACGGCGGCGGGGACGCCGGACCCGGCGGCGTCCAGCTCCCTCTTCGGCGTCGATGACGGCGTCGGCGTCGTCTACATACAGGAAGGCGTTTCGCTCCAGGCCGATGTTGACGAAGGCGGCCTGCATACCGGGAAGAACGTTCTCCACCCGGCCCAGGTAGATGTTGCCTGCCGCCCGGTGGACCAGGGGCCGTTCCACGTATAGCTCCACGACCTTGCCATCCTCCAGGACAGCCGCTCTGGTCTCGTCCGCGTCGGAGGAAACCACTATTTGTTTGGACAAGCAAATCACTCCTCAAAATTCAGCTTACGGTTCCGGTGGTAATCTCTCCAGGCCTCCTCACCCAAACGAGCCGGATCAACGAGGGCGCCGTCCCGGCGCGCGTAAAGCTGCAGGAGGTGCACCCGGAGGTGCCCCAATTCCCATCCTCCGGTCTCCGCCAGCAGGCGGGCGAACTCGGCTGCCCGCAGGGAGGTGGCACCTGCTGCCAGGACCGCCTCAACCTGCGCCGCCTGCTCGCGCGCCCTCTCGTCACAGCCACCCCGGAGCCGGGCCGCCAGGATGAGAGGGCGTGCGTCCAGCGTACGGACTTTGCCCCCTCTTTCCCGGACCAGGGGGAGATGGGTCTGCAGGAGCAGGCGGGAAAGGGCCTCTTCTACCGTTGGTACTCCCGGGGGGCCCGCCAGGGGAGCCCGCCCTTCCCCGGGCGGGCCGGAGTCGACCTGTGGCTCCACCAGCTCCAGTTCTAACAGCCATCTGGCGGCTGTCACCTGCGACTGCAGGGGGGGCGTGCCCACGGGGATCTCCTGAACCTGTTTCACCCTGATTCCGGGCGGGAGAGCCCGGTTGAGTTGCCGGGCCGCGTCCATGGCGTCCACGCTGTGCTCCAGCTCCACGTCGGCGTACTCGGCCTCGCTGGACGCTCCCAGGGGCAGGGCCAGGGCCAGAGAGAAACGGGGATGCGGGTGGAAGCCCTGGGTGAGGGACACCGGGATCCCGGCCCGCACGAAGGCATGGGCCAGGGTACGCATGAAATCCAGGTGGGATATGAAGCGGGCATCCCCGGACTTCTCCAGCCGCAGGCGCAGCACCTGCCTGGTCACGCCCGTGTCTCCCCCTCCAGAGCAACCCCGACCCCGAGCTCCGGGCACACTCCACAACCGGGACAGGTATCCCACCGGCAGTCGGGAGTAGTCTCCCCCCGGCGGGCCCTTTCCCTTTCTTCCCAGAGGAACTCCCTGTCCACGCCCGCATCCAGGTGATCCCAAGGGAAAACCTCATCCCGATCCCGCAGCCGATGCGCGTAGAACCCGGGATCCAGTCCTTCCGACCGGAAGGCCTCCTGCCAGCGCCCGAAGTCCCAGAACTCCGTCCACGAGTCAAACCGGCAACCCGACTGCCACGCCTCTTGCAGCACCCGGCCCAGGCGCCTGTCCCCCCGCGAGAACACGGCTTCTATCAGACTCATGTGGGGATCGTGCCAGGACAGATTGACCCCCGGGATACGCAGGCGGCGACGCAGGCTGCGGAATTTCTCTTCCAACACCTGTACGCTGTCCTGGGTCTCCCACTGAAAAGGAGTATGCGCCTTGGGGACAAAAGGTGAAACGCTGACGCTGAGTCGCAACCGCTGCCCCCTTTCGCGCCGGCGGGAAATGGCCTCCACCAGGCCGGCAATCCCTTCCAGGTCCTCTTCGTCCTCCGTGGGCAATCCTACCATAAAATAGAGCTTCAGACTATCCCAGCCCGCTTCCACCGCTGCATCGACGGCCGCCATGATTTCCCCGTCCGTCAGGTTCTTGTTGATGACGTCCCGCAGGCGTTGGGTGCCCGCTTCCGGGGCGAAGGTCAGACCCGCCCGGTGCACGCGGGCGGCCTGCCGGGCCACGTCCACGGAGAAGGAGTCCATGCGCAGGGAAGGCAGGGATACCCCGATCCCCAGGGGACCGAAGCGCTCGCTCAGTTCCCGCACCACGCCAGCGATGGCGGAGTAATCGGCCGAGGCCAGCGAAGCCAGGGAAATCTGGTCGTAACCGGTGGCACGCACCATCTGTCCGGCCAGGCTCACTACGGCCTGGGCCGGCCTTTCGCGCACGGGGCGGTATATCATGCCCGCGTGGCAGAAGCGACAGCCCCGACTGCAGCCCCGGAACACCTCCACCATGATGCGGTCGTGGATGACGTCCAGGTACGGGACCGGGGGCGTCACGGGATAGGCGACCGCATCCAGCGAGGATAGCACCCGCTTCTTCACCCGGGGCGGTGCCCCTTCGCGGGCCGTGACCGCACCTACCCGGCCGTCGGGGAGGTACCGGAGGTCATAAAAGGAGGGGACGTACACTCCAGGGATGTGTACCGCCCGGTGCAGGAACTCCTCCCTGCCCCCCGGCTTCCCCGCCCTCTTCCAGTCCCGGTAGAGATCGAGGATCTCCCCCAGGACCTCCTCGCCCTCCCCCAGCACCATGAAGTCGAAGAAGCCGGCCAGTGCCTCGGCGTTGAAGGCGCACGGCCCCCCCGCGATCACCAGGGGACCACGGTCGCTCCGCTCCCCCGGCCGCAGGGGTATGCCGGCCAGGTCCAGCATGTTGAGGACGTTGGTGTAGTTGAGCTCGTACTGGAGGGAGAACCCCAGGAAGTCGAACTCCCTCACCGGTCGCCAGCTCTCCAGGGCGAACAGGGGGATACCCTTCTCCCGCATGCGGCCTTCCATGTCCACCCAGGGGGCGTAGACCCGCTCGCCGGCGGTGTCTTCCCGCTCGTTGAGCAGGTGATAGAGGATTTTGGAGCCCAGGTGGGACATGCCCACCTCGTAAGCATCGGGAAAGGCCAGAGCGAAAAGGATTTCCACCCGGTCGTGGTCTTTGTGGACGGCGCCCCACTCCGTGCCCAGGTAACGGGCAGGCTTCTCAACGGATTCCAGCAACCGCTCTCGCTCGCGAGCCCTCACGGCCGGTTCCACCATGGACTCTGACTCTCACCCTGCTTCCTGTGCTCCGCGTTACATTATACCGTTTCCCCCGGCAAAGGCATACCGCGCGGGCATGCCGCATGCCCGCGCGCGTCTCTTGTAAGGTAGCCTCCTCCGGGGCCTCTTCGGGGCTTGACAGGAGGCGAGGAATGTCGTACATTACTGCCATGGTTTAACGTGATAAAGAGATAAAGCGGAGGAGAGGACGGAGGACTGTGGCGGGTGGAAACGGAGCGGCAGGCATTCTCCTCGGAGAGGGCGGGCTGGACGCCTGGCTGGACAGGGTGGCGTGCCTGCGTGCTGCCGAAAGTGCTCTGCGGGAAGTGTTCCTGGAGCGGGGTTACCGCGAGGTCAGTGTCCCTGCGGTGGAGGAAGTGGAAGCTGGCCTCCTGCCCCCCGGGCCGGGATCTGCTCCTGCGCCCGGCGGGGACACCGCCTACCGTTTCCTTGATCATGAGGGCAGAGTGTGGGCCTTGCGGACCGACGTGACGCCGGGCCTGGCCGGGCTGCTGTGGCAGCGCGACCCCGACGGGCCACGCCCGCGGCGGGTCTTCTATGTGGCAGAGGTGTACAGGCGCCTGCCCGGACAGCGCGGCCCGGTGGCCCTGGTACAGGCGGGTGCCGAGGCGGTGGGAGTGCGGGGAGCGCATGAAGATGCCGCCGTCCTGTCCCTGGCAACGGCCGCCCTGTGTGCCCTCGGTCTGGAGGAGTTCCAGCTGGCAGTGGGGCACGTGGGGTTCCTGAGGGACTTCCTGGACAGGGCCGGCCTGTGCGAAGAGGGACGCGACCGGATCCTGGCAGCCCTGCAGGCCCGGGACTACGTGAGGCTGCGTAGCCTGGCGGCGTCCCGGTTGCCCGCCCGCGAGGCCGATGCCCTGGCGCGGGTCCTGACCTGGAGGGGCACTCCCGACGACCTGCTGGGGGAGGTGCTGCCTTCTCTGGGAGACCTGGCAGGCGCCGGTGCGCGCGGGGAGGACTTGCGCCTACTGCTGGAGGCCTGCCCCCGGGAAGGAAACGTGCTGGTGGACCTGGGCCTGGTGCGGGACAGGGCCTATTACACGGGCATGGTATTCGAGATCTCCCTCCCCGGCCTGGCCCAGCCCGTTGGGGGAGGGGGCCGATACGACGGGACGTTGAGCCCGGAGCCCGCAGCCGGGTTTGCCTTTGACCTGGGAGCCATGATGGCGGCGGGGCCCCTGGCCGGTGCCCTGCGGGATCGAGTGCGGGTTTCCGCCATTCACTGAGGGTGATGGAGACGTTGACAGACGATGGGGCACTCACCGTCGCCCTGTTGAAGGGACGCGTGTTTCCCGAGGCCCGGGATCTGCTGGAACGGGCCGGGCTCGAGGGAGTAGGCCTGCTCTGCGACAGCAGGCGCCTGGTGTGGACCACGGAGGGAGGATGGCGGTATCTCCTGGTCCGTCCCCACGACGTGGTGACCTGCGTGCGGGAGGGGGTCGCCGATGTGGGGCTGGTGGGGAAGGACGTACTCCTGGAGGACAGCGCCGGGGTGTACGAGGTCCTGGACCTCGGCATCGGGGCCTGCCGTCTCAGTGTGGCCGGGCCGTCCCCCGGCGCATGCGGGTGGCCGGAGATGCTGACCGCGCTGGGAAACGAGCTGCGGGTTGCCACCCGTTACCCGCGGGCCACGCGCGAGTATTTCGCCCGGCGGGGCTATTCCCCATACGTGATCCAGCTCAGCGGTGCGGTGGAACTGGCTCCCCAGGTGGGGCTGGCCGATGTGATCGTTGACCTGGTGGCCACGGGTCGCACTCTGCAGGATAACCACCTGGTGGAGTACGAAGTGATCGGGGAGATCACCGCCCGCCTGGTGGTCAACATCGTGAGCTTCCGGTGGAAGGCAGCAGCCGTACAGGCCCTGTGCGACCGGCTGGCGCGGGTTTGCTCCGGACGAAAGGAAGTGCACCATGTCCTCCCTGCGCCCTGAGCCGGGCCTCCCAGGCCGGCGCCCCGAGCAGGCTGCCACCTCCCCGTGTCCTGAAGGGGGTCGGGTGCGCGCTCAGCGTGAGGGGGCCCTGTCGCCGCCCGGAGACCTGTGGCTGGACGCCAACGAGAACCCCTATTCCTGGCCGGAACGCGTGCTGGCGCTGGCCTGGGAGTCCTTCCTGTCCCGGGGCCCAGAGCGATATCCCCGCGACAGGGTGCGGCTGTGTCGGGCCCTGGGTGCGTACGCTGGGGTTCCCGAGGAGTGGGTCCTGCCGGGCAACGGCTCGGATGAGCTGATCATCGCCCTGCTCTCGTCGCTGGGACGGCGGGTGCGGCGGGTGCTGTTGCCCTGGCCTTCCTTCGCCTTCTACCGCCAGGTGGGCGAGGCGCTGGGTGCCCCGGTCTCACTGCTGCCCCTGGGCCCTGATTTCTCCCTGCCCCGCCACGAGTTGCTGAGAACTCTGGGGCGGGAGGGCGAGACCCTGGTGGTGCTGTGCCGTCCTAACAACCCCACCGGGAACCTTTTCCCGCGCGACCTGATTCCGGCGGCCCTGGATGCGGGCGCCTGGGTGGCCGTGGACGAAGCTTACCACGAGTTCTGCGGGGAAACGGTGACTGATCTGGTCGGTTGCTACCCCCGGCTGGTGGTGCTGCGCACCATGTCCAAGGCCTTCGCGCTGGCGGGGCTGCGGGTGGGATATGCCCTGGCCCACCCCGACACCCTCGCCCTTCTCCGGGCGGTGATGCAGCCTTACAGCGTAGATGCTTTTTCCCAGGCGGCGGCACTGGTCGCGCTCGAGCATGCCTCCCTGAGCGCGAGGTGGGTGCGGGCCATCTGTGCGGCTCGGGAGCGACTGCGCCTGGACCTGGGGGGGACGGCTGGGGTGCGGCCCTGGCCGAGCCGGGCCAACTTCCTGCTGGTAGAAGTGCTTCCCGAGGCCGGGCACCTGGCAGGCGAGGTGGTGGTGGCGCTGGCCGCTGGCGGCGTGCGGGTGCGTTACTGGGCGGCTGAGCCCCGGTTGCGCGATTTCTTCCGGGTGAGCGTGGGGCTGCCCGGGGAGAATTGCGCTTTCGTGGCCGAGTTGCGGCGGGTCCTCGCCCGCGAGCAGGCGGGGTCTGGGGAAGAGAATCCGTCAGCCGCCCGGGAAGAGCAACCGCTGACAGGCGGCGGAGGGCAGTGTTGGCGTGCGGGGAGGGAGAATCGTGAACCCGTCGCCTGACGGGCCGGCAGGCACTGTTGGCATCCTCGACCTGGGGCTGGGCAACCTGGCCAGCGTGGCCCGGGCCCTGCAGGCGGTGGGGCTGTCGGTACGGGTGAGTGCTGACCCGGCCGAGCTGGACGACCTGGCCGGGCTGATCGTCCCCGGAGTGGGAGCGTTTGCAGCGGCATTGGCCCGTCTGCAGGCGGGCGGGGGCGCCGTGCTGGTACGGGAGTTTCTGGCCCGGGGCCGCCCGGTTCTGGGCATCTGCCTGGGCATGCAGGTCATGTGCGCCTGGGGGGAGGAGGGGGGCGGTGCCCCGGGCCTGGGCCTGGTGGCTGCCCGCGTGCGGCGCCTGCCTCCCGGCCGTCCCGTGCCCCATGTGGGGTGGAATCAGGTGCACTGGAGCGACCCGCTTCAGCTCTTCTGCGACCTCCAGCCGGGGACGTGGTTCTACTTCTCGCACGCCTACTACGTGGATGCCCCTCCGTCTCTGCAGAACGGGGACTCAGCCCGGACGGCGATGGCCGAATACGGAGTGCCCGTGCTCGCCGCCCTGGAGATCCCTCCCCTTTACGGCGTGCAGTTTCACCCCGAGAAGTCCGGGGCGGCGGGGCTGAGAGTACTGGCCGCCTTCGGAGGACGGTGCGTATGCTGACCGGATGCGCATGCGGCGCGACGGACATGATGATCGTACCCGCCCTGGACCTGCAGGACGGGAAGGTGGTGCGCCTGTACCGGGGGTCCCTCGGCCGGTCGACCGTTTACGGGTCGGACGCCGTGGCGGAGGCGCGGCGGTGGGTGGCGGCAGGAGCCCGGCGCCTGCACCTGGTGGATCTGGACGGGGCCGCCCGCGGGCGTCCGGTCCAGCTCGACCTGGTGGCCGAGGTGGTGCGGTCGGTGGGCGTCCCCGTGCAGGTGGGGGGTGGTCTCCGGAACGAAGAGGATGTGGCCCTGGCGCTCCGGGCAGGGGCGCGCTGGGCCATCCTGGGATCGGCCGCGGTGGGGGATGCGGGGCTGGTGTACAGGTGCATTGCCCGCTGGCCGGGCCGGATCATGGTCAGCCTGGATCTCCGTGGGGGCCGGGTGGCGACGGATGCCTGGCGGAAGACGGTGGCCCTGGATGTCGTGGCCCTGGCCCGGACCTGGGGCGCGCTCGGCCTGCGGGACCTGATCGTTACCGACACGGAGCGCGACGGCACTCTGGCCGGAGTCGACCCGGCCCTGTGGGAGCCCTTCCTGGGTGGCCCCTGGCGGCTGTGGGTGGCGGGGGGAGTGGCCGGAGAGGAGGACCTGCGGCGCCTGGCCCCTCTCGGGCCGCGAGGAATGGCGGGGGTGATCGTGGGGCGAGCCCTGTACACGGGCCGCATCCATCTCAGCCCGCCCTGGACAGGGGTGGGGTCGGTCCCCCCTGCTGGCGAGCCCCGTGTTTGAGGTGAGCGCGGGAGCGTTACGCTCCTCGGGGCGTGCGAGCTGAGGGGGGGAGCGTTACGGCGCTGGCGCGGCGTTCGGCTGAGGGGGAGCGTGCTGCCACGGCGTTCGGCTGAGGGGGAGAGTGGGACAGTGCTGGCGCGGCGGATAATCCCCTGCCTGGACGTGGACGGGGGACGAGTAGTCAAGGGAATCCGGTTCGGAGACCTGCGCGATGCCGGAGACCCCGTGCGGCTGGCGGAGAGGTATGCCGGGGAGGGCGCGGACGAGCTGGTGTTCCTGGACATCTCGGCATCCTTTGAGGGCCGGCGCACCGTGCTCGATGTGGTGGAGAACACGGCCAGCCGGGTGTTCATCCCCCTCACCGTGGGTGGCGGCATCCGCACCCTGGAGGACATGCGGGCTGCGCTCTGCCGCGGCGCGGACCGGGTGGCGGTGAACAGTGCTGCCGTGCGAGATCCGAGCCTGCTGGCCCGGGCTGCCGATCACCTGGGCAGCCAGTGCATAGTGCTGGCCGTCGACGCCCGCCGCACCGGGCCGGGGAGATGGGAGGTGTTCACCCACGGCGGACGCCGGCCCACCGGGCTGGACGCGGTGGCGTGGGCGCGTCGAGGGGTGGAGCTGGGGGCGGGAGAGATCCTCCTCACCAGCATGGACCGGGACGGCACCTGCTCCGGGTTCGACCTGGAGCTGACCCGGGCGGTGGCGGAGGCGGTCCCCGTGCCGGTCATCGCCTCGGGGGGAGCGGGCAGCGCCGAGCACTTCCGGCAGGCGCTCACCGGGGGCCGCGCCTCCGCAGCCCTGGCCGCTTCTCTGTTCCACTACCGTGTCCTCACCGTGCCCGCCGTGAAGGAATACCTGGCTCGTCGCGGCGTCCCCGTGCGGCCGGCGGGTGCGGCATGACAAAGGAGGGAGTCGCTCACGACGGCCTGCGGCTGCCACCGCCGATGTAAACTCATTGTCAACGGAGGGATGGCATGGATACCCTGGAGCCCGTTGCAATGTCCGGGTTGCAGTTCGGTACCGACGGGCTGGTACCGGTGATAGCCCAGGATGCGTCTACCGGTGAAGTACTCATGCTCGCCTCCGCAAACCGGGAGGCCCTCGCCCGTACGTTGTCGGAGGGGAGGGCCTGGTACTTCAGCCGTTCACGGGGGAAGCTGTGGTGCAAGGGGGAGACCTCGGGGAACACCCAGCAGGTGGTGGAGGTCCGTTGCGACTGCGACGGTGATGCCGTCCTCTACCGGGTGCGGCCCCGCGGGCCCGCCTGTCATACGGGCCGGCGCTCCTGCTTTCACCGCTCCCTCTTCCCTGCCGGTCGCGGCGGGCGAGCAGACCATGAGCGGCCTGACTGCGCCATGGGCGAACCCCCACCGGAGGCGGCCGGAGGGACCGCCGGCCGGGCGGGCCCGGAAATCCTGACTGAGCTGACTGAACTCCTGTACCGGCGCTACCGCGAGCGTCCGGCCGGATCGTATACCGCTGCCCTGTTTTCGGCGGGCAGCGAGCGCATTGCCCAGAAGGTGGGAGAGGAAGCGGTGGAGGTGGTGGTGGCGGCGGCTCGGGGCGCCCGCGGACAAGTGGTGGCGGAGGCCGCCGACCTGGTCTTCCACCTGCTCGTGCTCCTGATCGATGCCGGCATCGACCCGGTCGAGGTCTGCGGCGAACTCAGCCGGCGCCGCTCCTGATGGTCCTGAGGGCGCTTTTTTTGACAGGTCGGTGGGAGCATGCTACAATAGCCAGCCGGGGGTTATGCCAGTGTACGCCATAGTGCAGACGGGGGGAAAGCAGTACCGGGCCGAAGAGGGTCAGGTACTGGTGGTGGAAAAGCTGGCTGCTGAACCGGGTGAGCAGGTCGAGCTGCCCGTGGTGGCGCTGGTCGATGACGGCAGGGTGGTCACCGGCCCGGCGGCGCGAGTGGTCGCCCGCGTGCTGGATCACTTCAAGGGCCGCAAGATCGTTGTGTTCAAGTACCGCGCCAAGGTCAATTACCGCCGCAAGACCGGCCACCGGCAGCAGCACACCCGGTTGCAGGTAGAAAGCATCCAGCCCGCATCGTGAGGTTGGGATCGCAGCGGGGAATCCGGGCGAAGGCGCCGGCCGCAGTTTTGCGCGGGGTATCGGCGACAGTGCCGGTGGGCAGGCCGTGATCGAGGTGGAGGTGCGGCGCCGGGCAGACAGGGTGACGGGATTCGGCGTACGGGGGCACGCCGGGCTGGCGCCGCGGGGAAAAGACATCGTGTGTGCTGCTGTCTCCGCCCTCACCCAGGCAGCCGTGGCCGGTCTGGAAGACCATCTGGGCCTGCATCCGCGGGTCCACATGGAAAGGGGCTGGCTGGAATGCCAGCTGGCGCCGGGCGACGAGAATGACCCGCGCGGGCAGGCCATCCTGGCCACCATGGTGCTGGGGTTGCAGGGGGTGGCGCAGCGCCACCCCGGACGGGTCCGGGTCTCGTATGTGGACGAAAGGGAATGACAGGAGGTGAACACCATGCGTGTCTTCGATATCCAGCTGTTCGCCCACAAGAAGGGCATGGGCAGCTCGCGCAACGGTCGGGATTCCCGCTCCAAGAGGCTGGGGGTCAAGGCTTCCGACGGCCAGCGGGTTACCGCGGGGAGCATCATCGTACGCCAGCGGGGTACCCGGGTGGTGCCGGGGGTGAACGTGGGCGTCGGTCGCGACGACACCCTGTTCGCGCTGGCGGACGGGGTGGTCCGGTTCCAGTCCCGCGGTGATCGCAAGGTGGTGGGGGTGTTCGGGCCCGAGGCCACCCTCCAGGCCTGATTCCCGTGCCGGACGGGGTCTTCGTAGACGAAGCGCGCATCTATGTGGAAGGTGGGGCCGGGGGCAACGGGTGCGTTGCCTTCCGGCGCGAGAAGTATGTGCCCAGGGGGGGCCCCGCGGGCGGTGATGGCGGGCGCGGTGGTGATGTGCGCCTGACTGCCGACCCGGGGCTTTCCACTTTGCTGGACTTTCACTACCGCCGGCACTTCCGGGCCGGACGGGGCCGGCACGGATCGGGCGGCAACCGCACGGGAGCCGATGGCGAAGGCATCACCATCCCGGTACCCGTGGGCACCGTGGTCCGCGACGACACCACCGGAGAGGTGCTGGGCGACCTGGCGGAGGCAGGGCAGATGCTGGTCGTGGCCCGGGGCGGCCGGGGGGGGTGGGGTAACGCGCGCTTCGCCTCGCCCCGCAACCGGGCTCCGCGCCGGGCGGACCCGGGCCAACCCGGGGCGTCGCGCTGGTTGCGGCTGGAGTTGAAGCTGCTGGCCGACGCGGGTCTGGTGGGCATGCCCAACGCGGGCAAGTCCAGCATCCTGGCGCGGGTTTCGGCTGCCCGGCCCCGGGTAGCCGATTACCCCTTCACCACCCTGGAGCCGTGCCTGGGGGTGGTGGCAGCCCCGGGCGGCGGCAGCTTCGTGCTGGCCGACATCCCCGGATTGATCGAGGGAGCTCATGCGGGAAAGGGCCTGGGACACCGGTTCCTGCGCCACATCGAGCGCACCCGGGTGCTGGTGCACGTGCTGGACCTGGGGGCTCCCCCGGAGCGGGATCTGTACCGGGATTTCACCACCATCAATCGGGAGCTGGAGCAGTATCACCCCGACCTGGTGCGGCGCCCGCAGGTGCTGGTGGCCAACAAGGTGGATCTGCCCGGGGCCCGGGAACGGCTGCGGGAACTGGGGGAGCGTCTGGGTGAGGGAGGGCCGGTATACGGGGTCTCGGCCCTGACCGGGGAGGGAATCCCGGAGATGATCGCCGAGCTGGCAAGGCGTCTTGCCGGGGCCGGGCAGCCGTGATATAATGCCGGTTAGAATACGGTTCCGGTAGGTCGATCGAGTGAGTGAACCCGTTACGGATAATATCGGTATCATGGGTGGGACGTTCGACCCCATCCACCTGGGGCACCTGGTGACTGCGGAGACAGCTCGCCAGGCTTTTCATTTGCGTAAGGTTATCTTCGTCCCGGCGGGCCGGCCTCCCCACAAGGAAGGGCAGCCCATCACCGAGGCGGAACACCGGTACATGATGACCGTGCTCGCTACCGTCTCCAACCCCGATTTCTGCGTGGACCGGGTCGAGATCGACCAGCCCGGGCCTTCCTACAGCGTGGACACGGTGGCCCTTTTCGGGGAGCGGTACCCGGACAGCAACCTGTACTTCATAACCGGTGCCGACGCCGTGCTGGAGATCTGCTCCTGGCGGAACTGCCACCGGCTGCTGTCCATGTGCAGGGTGGTGGCCGCCACCAGGCCGGGCTACGACCTGGCGGGCTTGAGCAGGCTGGCCGACATGGTGGGGGAGGAGCTCTTCTGCCGCATCGTTCCCCTCGGGGTGCCCGCTCTGGCCATATCCTCCAGCGACCTGCGCCGGCAGGTCACCCAGGGGAGGTCCATCAGGTACCTGGTCCCGCGCGCTGTGGAAGAATACATCCAGAAGCACGGGTTGTACCGCAGGCCCCGAGAGCGCCGGGCGGCGGCTGGTTGGGGCATGGTTCACATAGACGGGCCCATCTTGTCAGGAAAGGCAGGTGAAGAGGATGCCTAAGACCCTGTACGTGGGAAATCTGCCGTGGGGCACCACGGAGGATGAACTCGCCCGCGCGTTCTCGGCGTACGTGGAAGTCCGCGGTTGCCGCATCATTACGGATCGTGAGACCGGACGTTCCCGTGGTTTCGGGTTCGTAGAGGTGGACGAGGAAGACGTGGAGAAGGCCGTGCAGGCCATGAACGGCGCCATGTTTGGTGGCCGGGAGATCGTGGTCAACGAGGCCAGGCCGCGGCAGAACAAGTACTAGACCCGGTTCATCCCGCAAAGCGAATGCCTCTCTTGCCAGGCCCCAAGAGAGGCTTCGTTTTGCGGGAAGGAACCTGAACCGGCGCCCGTGCGTCAGGAGGAGGGGGGAAGGGGGAACGGAGCAGCTGGAGGAGGTCATGGCGAGACGCCTTCCCGCCTCCAGATGGGCGCACAGCCTGGGAACCGCCCGGGTCAGCCGGGCGCTGGCTCCCCGGCTGGGGGTGGATCCGGCCAAGGCCTGGGTCGCGGGGCTGGTGCACGACATCGCCCGTGATCTGCCCGCGGTAGAGCTGTTGTCCCTGGCCGGGCGTTTTGGTATACTCGTTGACACGGTGGAGCGGGAGGCGCCTGAGCTCCTGCACGGGCCGGTGGGGGCGGAACTGGCGCGGCTGGAGCTGGGGGTCGAGGACCCGGAAATCCTGGATGCCGTGGCGCGGCACACGGTGGGCGGGGCGGGAATGCGCCCCCTTTCGCTTCTCCTCTACCTGGCCGATTTCATTGAGCCAAACCGGCATTTCCCTGGGGTGGAGCAGGTACGGGAAATGGCGGCCAGGGACCCGGAGCTGGCGGCGCTGTGGACAATGGAGAAGACCCTCACCTACCTGTTCCGGGAAGGCCTGCCCGCCCACCCCAGCACGCTGGAGGGTCGCAATTCCCTGCTATCAAGACTGGTGAAGGAGGGTCGGTGGCGTCCCTGGGAAGGCGGGGCTCAGGATGCCCGGTGCCATTATGATCGATGCCAGGCCGGCGGAAACGAGACTGGGCAGGAGGAGCAATAGAGCCCGTCGGCGTCCGTGGTTGTGGGTGCTGCTTGCCGTGGGCCTCTTGCTGGCGGGCTGGGCGGGGTGGCTGGCTTATGTCACCTGGACAGGCCTGCAACGGGGGCTGGGAGCGGGGGGGAACGAAGTAGAACCGCCTCTGGTGGAGCCGGGCTCCCGCGTCAACGTGCTGGTGCTGGGCCTGGATTCCCAGCTGGATGCGAGCGGCAGGCCCATCACCGACTGGCGGCACTCCCACGGCCGTGCCGATACCATAATGCTGGTGAGCTTTGACCTGGGGCGCCAGGAGGCGGGTGTCCTCTCCCTGCCCCGGGATTCCCGCGTGCAGATTCCGGGCAGAGAGGGATACGACAAGCTCAATGCCGCCCATGCTTACGGGGGCCCCGGGCTGGCCATACGCGCGGTGGAGGAGCTTACCGGGGTGCCGGTCCACTACTACGTGCGTACGAGCTTCGACGGCGTTGCCCGCCTGGTGGATCTGCTGGGTGGGGTGGAGTTCGACGTGCCCCGGAACATGGACTACGAGGACCCCTACCAGAACCTCTATATCCATCTGAAAGGCGGCCGGCAGGTGCTGGACGGAAAGGCAGCCGTCGAGCTCCTGCGCTTCCGGCAGTATCCGGACGGGGACATCGATCGCATCAGGGTGCAGCAGGCCTTTGTGATGGCGGCCCTCCACAAGGCCCTCTCGGTGGTGACTCTGGCCCGCTTGCCCTTTCTGGTCGATGACGCCCTGGCCTGTGTGGATACCAACGTGCCGGCGCGCAAGGTTCTGGCCCTGGCGCGCCTGGGACTGTCCCTGTCCACTGACAGGATGCGGGTGGGAACCGCTCCCGGAGCGCCCCGGGACATCGGGGGATTGAGCTACTGGGTCCTGGACCGGGAAGGGCTGGCGCGCACCATCGGGCAGGTACTGTATGGCGTCGAGCAGGCCGTCCCCATTGAGGTGCTGAATGGTACGGGGAGGCCGGGCCTGGCCGCCCTGGCCGCCGAGGTCCTGCGCAAGCAGGGGTTCTCGGTGGTGCACGTGGGAAACGCCGACCGCGAGTATCCCCGGACGGTGATCCGGGTGGGCGAGGCCGGCGAACAGGAGGCCGGCGCGGTGGCGGCGGCTCTTTCCGGTATGGTGAGCCGTCCTGCTGTGGAGAAGGCTCCCAACCACGCCGACGGCCATGGGCCCGCGCGCTTGACCGTAATCCTGGGGGCCGATGTGGTTGTACGGGGGAGTGAGCCCTGAGTTGGAAGCTCTGGAACTCGCCATGCTGGCGGCCCGGGCCGCCGAGGGCAGGAAGGCCAGGGACGTCATGGTCATGGAGATGCGGGACCTCACCACGTTGACCGACTACTTCGTGCTGGCCAGCGGCCGCACCCCCATCCAGGTACGGGCCATGTCCGACCAGGTGGAGGATGAGGCCGCCCGCCGTGGGGTCCGGCTGCTTCACCGGGAAGGTTACGATCGGGGCCGGTGGGTGCTGCTTGATTACGGGGACGTGGTGGTGCACCTGTTCTGCGAGGAAGAGCGCAAGTTCTATGCCCTGGAAAGACTGTGGGGTGACGCCCCTGTGGTGTACGCGGCTGGCAGCCCCGTCCTGGCGGTAGAGAGCGGGGAATAGTGGTGCGCCCTTTGCGGGTGATCCAGGATAGTCCGGCCCGGGTTCTGGTGCTGGGCTTCGCCGCCGTGATCGCGCTGGGCACCATTCTCCTGCTCATCCCGGCCGCCACCGCGCCGGGGCGGCGTACGGACGTCCTCACCGCCCTTTTCACCGCCACTTCCGCCACCTGCGTGACGGGGCTGGTGGTGGTGGACACCGCCACCCACTGGTCCTGGTTGGGCCACCTGGTGATCGCCCTGCTCATCCAGGTGGGTGGTCTGGGCATAATGACCATGTCGACCTTCTTCGCCCTTCTCATCGGCAAGCGCATCACGCTGCGGGAGAGGCTGGTGGTGCAGGAGGCCCTGGGGCAACTCACCCTGGCCGGCATCGTCCGCCTGGTCCGGCTGGTGCTGCTGGCGACCGCCATGTGCGAGGGACTGGGCATGCTCCTTCTTTTCCTGCAGTGGGTGGGCCGGTATCCCGCCCCCCGCGCCCTGGCCCTGGCCGCCTTCCACAGCGTTTCTGCCTTCAACAACGCCGGGTTCGACCTCTTCTCTGTGAGCCTGCAGCCCTTCGTGGAAGATGCCGGCGTGGTGCTGGTGGTGGCGGGCCTGATCGTCCTGGGCGGCCTGGGATTCGTTGTCCTGGCGGAGATGTGGAGCTTCCGGCGCGGGCAGTGGCGGCCCTCCCTCCACACCTACCTCGTGCTCAGGGTCACCGGCCTGCTGATTGCGTTCGCGATGTTGTTTATCCTGCTGGTGGAGTGGAGCAACCCCCTCACATTGGGCCCCCTTTCCCTCAAGGGGAAACTGCTGGCTGCCCTGTTTCAGTCCGTCACCCCGCGCACGGCCGGATTCAGCGTGGTACCGGTGGGAGGATTGCGGGTTGCCACGCTGGTCCTCACCATCGTTCTCATGTTCGTCGGGGCTTCGCCGGGAGGAACGGGCGGGGGTATCAAGACCACCACGTTCGCCTCCCAGGTGCTGGCGGTGTGGGCCACCGTGCGGGGATATCCGGAGATAACGGTGCACGAGCGCAGGCTGCCGGGGGAGGTGGTGCAGAGGGCCCTGGCCATCACCTTCATCTCCCTCACTCTGGTGATGGGGGTGAGCATGGCCCTCAGCCTCACCGAAGGGGGCGAATACCTCCCCCTGCTCTTTGAGACCACCTCCGCCTTCGGTACGGTGGGACTGTCCGCGGGTGTGACCCCGGGCCTTTCTCCGGCCGGCCGCCTGCTCATCGTGTTCACCATGTTCGCGGGGCGGGTGGGGCCTCTCACCCTGGCCATAGCCCTGGCCAAACGCGGCCGGCCCCCGGCGCCCCTGCACTTCCTGGAGGAAAAGGTGGCCGTCGGTTGAATATCTGCCGGGTGGGCGCCATGGAATTAGCCGGGCGGAAGCAAGACCGGGGGCGGGCGGAAATCCTGCCCGCCGGGCGAGAGACAACCGGGGGCGGGGAGCGGGCAGGGATGGACAGATGAGAGAATTCGCCGTGCTGGGGTTGGGACGCTTCGGGACTGCGGTGGCCAAGGCCCTGTTTGAACAGGGGCACTTCGTCCTGGGCGTGGACAACGATGAGGGAAAGGTGGCCGCCATCAGCCAGTGCTGCTCGCGGGCGGTGCGGGCCGACGTGACCGACGAGGAGGCCCTGCGGGCCCTGGCGGTCTGGGAGTATGACGCCGTGGTGGTGGCCATGGGCAACCTGCAGGCCAGCCTGCTCACCACCATCCTCCTCAAGGAGTTGGGCACCAGGTACGTCATCGCCAAGGCCGCCTCGGACATTCACGGCAAGGTGCTGCGCAAGCTGGGGGCCGACCGGGTGGTATTCCCCGAGCGGGATATGGGGATCAGGGTAGCCCGCAACCTCACCGCCTTCAGGGTGGTGGATCACCTGGAGGTTTCGCCCGAGTTCAGCCTGGTGGAGCTTACCGCGGGCAAAGAGATGGCGGGCAGGACGCTGCGGCAGCTGAACCTGCGGGCCCGCTACGGGGTCAACGTGCTCATGATCAAGAAGGGCCAGGAAGCCACCTACCTGCCCCTGGCCGACGAGGTGGTGAACGAAGGGGACGTCCTGGTGGTGGCGGGTCGCAACGAGGCCCTGGCCCGCTTCGAGAAGGTGCTGGAGGAAGCGGCGCGCACCGGCCATTTGCCTTGACGTCCGCCGGCTCCGCTCATATAATAGGCTGTGAACTGCAAAGGATAAACGGCGGTGATGGGGAGCAGTAGGCTGCCGCTGCCCGTCCAGAGAGCCGGTGGGTGGTGCAAACCGGTCGCGCAGCGCGCCAAACTCGCCCCGGAGTCGATGCAGCGAAAGAGTGTTCCGGTAGCTGCAGCCGGGACGAAGCCCGTTACAGCGGCGAGCGGATAAAGCGTGGGGCCGTAGCTCAGCTGGGAGAGCGCATGAATGGCATTCATGAGGTCGTGGGTTCGACTCCCATCGGCTCCACCATCAGGTTTTGTTGCTTTATCAAGCGGGGTGGTACCGCGGGAATGCTCCCGTCCCCATAGGGACGGGGCTTTTTCATAGGTACAGGCAGTGTCCGGTGCCGCCCGAGCGGGGAGGTGTTCCCTTGAGCATGAACTACGAACCGGACCGTCGCGAGCTTTACTGGTTGGACCGCTGGCAGGAGTGGGACCTCTACCGCACGGAACAGGATCCCTCGCGGCCCAAGTACTACTGCCTGGAGATGTTCCCGTACCCTTCGGGCGACTTCCACATGGGTCACTCGCGCAACTACACCATCGGGGACGTGCTGGCCCGCTTCTACCGCATGAACGGGTACAACGTCCTCCACCCCATGGGGTACGATGCCTTCGGCCTTCCTGCCGAGAATGCCGCCATCGTGCGCGGCATGCACCCGGCCGACTGGACATGGGGGAACATCGATAAGCTGCGTTACTGGTTCCGCCGCATGGGTTACTCGTATGACTGGGAGCGGGAGATATCCACCTGCCACCCCGATTACTACCGGTGGACGCAGTGGATGTTCCTGTTCCTGCACCACCGCGGCCTCACCTACCGGGCTCGCGCCCCAGTGAACTGGTGCCCGCAGTGCGCCACCGTGCTGGCCAACGAGCAGGTGGTGCAGGGCGGGTGCTGGCGGTGTGGCACTCCGGTGGTCAGGAAGGAGCTGGAGCAGTGGTTCTTCCGCATCACCGCCTACGCCGACCGCCTGCTCGACGACCTGGAGCTGCTGGACGGGTGGCCCGAGCGGGTGAAGGTGATGCAGGCCAACTGGATCGGGCGTTCCGCGGGGGCCGAGATCCGCTTCCGGGTCGAGGAGCTGGGCGAGGACATCACCGTTTTCACCACCCGGCAGGACACCCTCTTCGGTGCCACCTTCATGGTGCTGGCCCCGGAGCATCCTCTGGTCAGGCGGCTGGCGGCGGGCAGGCCGCAGGAGGCCCGGGTGCTGGAGTTCGTCGAGCGGGCCGCTGCCCGCCAGCGGCAGGGAGAAGAGGAGGAGGGTGCGGCCGCCCGTCCCAAGGAGGGTATCTTCCTCGATTCGTACTGCCGCAACCCCGCTACCGGCGAGCCCATCCCCATCTGGGTGGCTGACTACGTGCTCATGGAGTATGGTACCGGCGCGGTGATGGGGGTTCCCGCCCACGACCAGCGCGACTTGGAGTTTGCCCGGCAGCACGGGCTACCTGTACGCGTGGTGATCCAGCCCCCCGGGAGCAACCTGGACGGCGACACCATGGACAGCGCCTACGATGGGCCGGGGGTGATGGTGAACTCCGGTCCCTTCGATGGAACCCCCCACGAAGAGGGCAAGGCCCGCATCACTGCCTGGGGCGAGGAGCAGGGGTGGGCGCAGCCGGCGGTACAGTACCGCCTGCGAGACTGGCTGGTCTCCCGCCAGCGGTACTGGGGTGCTCCCATCCCCGTCGTTTACTGCGATGAGTGTGGCATCGTGCCTGTCCCCGAGCAGGACCTGCCCGTGCTGCTCCCCGAGATGGTGGATTTCTCCCCCAGGGGCATGTCGCCGCTGGCAGCCGCCCGGGAATTCGTGGAAACCACCTGTCCCAGCTGCGGCGGTCCTGCCCGGCGGGAGACCGATACCATGGACACCTTCGTGTGTTCCTCCTGGTACTACATGCGCTATGTCTCCCCCCGCTACACGGCCGGGCCATTCCAGAAGGAGGCGGCGTTCTACTGGCTGCCCGTTGACCAGTACACGGGCGGCATAGAGCACGCCGTCCTCCATCTCCTGTACTCGCGCTTCTTGACCAAGGCGCTCTACGATGGCGGGCTGGTACCGGAACCCGAGCCTTTCCGGCGCCTGCTCACCCAGGGCATGGTGCTCAAGGATGGATCAGCCATGTCCAAGTCGCGGGGCAACGTGGTGGAGCCCGGGCCCATCGTGGAGAAGTACGGTGCCGACACCGCCCGGGTGTTCGTGCTCTTCGCCGCGCCCCCCGAGAAGGAGATCGACTGGTCCGACCGGGGCGTGGAGGGAGCCTACCGCTTCCTCACGCGGGTGTGGCGCCTGGGCGAGGTTCGTCCCGGTCTCTTCCGCCAGGTGTCCGGCCTGCCCGGCCCGGAGCAGGCGCTGCCCGGGGGGCGCGACCCGGCGCTGCCGCCGGCAGGGGGCACGGGGGACGCCGATGCCGCCGGTGAGCGGCCCAACGCCGGAGATGGAGCGGCCCGGCCCGATGCCGGCGGCGTGGCCGCCCTGGAAGTGAGACGGCTGGTGCATCGCACCATCAAGAAGGTCACCGAGGACGTACGCGACCGCTACATGCTCAACACTGCCCTGGCCGCCCTCATGGAGATGGTCAACGGCCTCTACGCGTACGCGGGCGAGGACCGTACCGGAGGCGACCGCCACGTGGTGGCGGAAGCCCTGCACGCCCTGGTGCGCCTGCTGGCACCCTTCGCCCCCTTCCTGACGGAAGAGATGTGGCATCACCTGGGCGGAGAAGGTAGCGTCCACCGGCAGCCCTGGCCCCGGTACGATCCCGCCCTGGTGGCGGTGGAAGAGGTGACGGTGGTGGTGCAGGTGGACGGGCGCGTCCGTCATCGCTTTCAGGCCCGTGCCGACGCCGCGCCGGAGGAACTGGAAGCGCAGGCCCTGGCCGCTCCCCGGGTGCGGCAGTTCCTGAACGGTCGCGAGGTGTCCCGCGTGGTTATCGTCCCCGGCAGGCTGGTGAGCATCGCCACCCGCCCTGCTGCCTCCTGAGCCGAAGGGGAGGGCCTGAGCGGGAGGAGGAATCGGCCGGCACCACGACGAAGGAAAGGGGGGCGGCTCCCCGTCGGGGAGCCGTTTCCTATTTGCCAGTCACCGGGGGTGGCGGTGGTGTCTGCGCCCGAGCGCCTGGCCACGGTGATACTGCTCACCCTGGCCCTGGTAGCAGTGCCGGTCAGCATGTGGCGTCACGGTGTCCTGGGGCCCTTGCCCGCCGCTCTCGGGGATTCCGGCTGGACGCTCCAGCAGAGCGCCGGCCCCGCCAGCGGGCCGCAGGAAAGCGCTGGCCCCGCCGCCGGGCAGCCGCAAGGCGCCGCCGCCGGTGTGCCGCCGCAGGGGGTTTCCCCTGGCGGCACTGACATGGAGGGTGGGCCGTACGAGAGTACGGGTTCAGGTGAGGGCGGCGGGGTGGTGGTGCACGTCGCCGGTGCGGTGCGCCATCCCGGAGTGTACCGCCTGCCCGGCGGGGCGCGGGTGGTCGATGCCATCCGGGCGGCCGGGGGAGAAAGGGAGGGCGGGGCCGCCTGGGCGCTGAACCTGGCCGCCCGGGTGGTGGACGGAGATCGCATTTACGTCCCCACCGGGCGGGAAGTGGCGGATTACGGAAGCGGGAGCAACTGGCGGCCCGGCGGCGGCGTCATGGCAGGCGGTGCTCCCGCGCGGCCGGTGGATATCAACCACGCTTCGGTGGAGGAGCTGGACACCGTCCCCGGGATCGGACCCGCCCTCGCCCAGAGGATCGTGGCCTTTCGCAGGACCAACGGTCCCTTTGCCCGGGTGGAGGACCTCACCCGGGTACCAGGCATAGGGCCCAAAACCCTGGAAAGCATGAGGGAATGGCTGGTTACCCGGTAGCGGTTGCCCGTTCACCCTCTTTGCCAGTCCGCACCGTGGCCCGAGCAGGTCCGAGGATCCGGAGCGGGGAGCGGGCCCGCCCATAGGCGGGGAGGGACCGGGATTGCTCGGGCAGGAGGCTCCCGAACCGAAGTAGTATGTAAGGTTGGAGAAGGACGGTGATACGACTTGGCGTTTTCGTTACGGTGTACACGGTGCGGCAGGGTTTATCCGGCCGATCCGACCGCCACCACCTGCCCTGCCTGTGACGGGGGTCCGGAGTCCCCCAGTATCCTGGAAATCAGACAGGATACCGGGCTGGGCCGGGGCTCCTGGGAGAGGATGCTGGCGCGTTCTCCCCGGGAGTGGGGGATATGGCGTTTCGCCGAAGTGCTTCCCGTGAGCGGCGTCCCGCGGAGCGCCTCCGGCGAGCCGGTGACGGGCGGCGAGGGTGACACCCCGCTGGTGCGGGCGCAGCGCCTGGGCGAGACGCTGGGGATCGACCTCTACCTGAAGAACGAGGCCTTCAATCCCACGGGTTCCTTCAAGGACCGGGTGGCGGTCATGGTGGTGGCCAAGGCGCTGGAAGCGGGAGCGCACCGGCTGATCCTGTCTTCGTCGGGTAACATGGCAGGCGGCGTGGCTTCCCTGGCGGCGGCGGCCGGCCTGCGGGTGACGGCGGTGGTGGCGCCGGAGACCAGCGTGGCCAAGGTGGCCCAGATCAGGATGTACGGGGCGGATGTGGTGCGGGTGGGTCCCACCGAGACGGACCGGCTGAGCCTGTGCCTGGAGGCGGCCCGGCGCCTGGGGTGGTTCACCGCCACCTCGCCCCTTTGTCCCTATGGATCATACGGAGCCAAGACCATGGCGTACGAAGAGTGGTCCCAGCTGGCCGCGCGGGGAGCCGTCGCACCGGACTGGGTGGTTATCCCGGTGGGATACGGCTGCAACTTCGTGGGCCACTGGAAGGGTTACCTCGACCTGCAGGAGGCGGGATTCATCTCCCGCCTGCCCAGGCTGGTGGGCGTGCAACCGGAGGGCTCTCCTTCCCTGGTGAGGGCCTGGGAAGAGGGGAGGGAAGAGGGCATCCCCGGGCCCTCGGATTCCATCGCCGGGGGTATCTCTCAGACCCTCACGCTCAATGCCCGCCAGTGCCTGCAGGCCATGCGGCAGACCGGCGGCATGGCAATCGCGGTGTCCGACACAGAGATGCTGGACGCCCAGCGGGAACTGGCCCGTCTGGCGGGGGTTTTCGCCGAACCCTCCGCGGCAGCGGCGCTCGCGGGGGTAAGGAAGCTCGGGGGCCGCGGGGTTTTCTGCCTGCATGACAGGGTGATAGCCGTGCTCACGGGGAGTGGCCTTAAGGACACCGAGACGGCTCTGCAGCAGGCCGGCGGGGATGCCCCCACCATCCCGGCCCGGGTGGACGCCCTCCTGGAGGTGGTTTCCCCCGATTGAGGCCGGGGCACCTGCTCGCGCCTGCTCCTCGCCCGGCGCACTGCGCTCTGCGCCCGGCGAGCTCCTGTTGACAGGACTGGTAGCCCTGGATATAATACGTGGCTGGTAGCACTCAACCGGGATGAGTGCTAACAATTACAGGGCGGTCGGCCGCACCGGGAACTGGGGGTGGCCGGGTGCCCGGCAAGGGGGGTTAGTATGTCTGTCAACCAGCTCAAGCCGCTGGCGGACCGGGTGGTCGTGAAGGCGCTCACCCAGGAGGAGCGGACCAAGGGCGGCATCGTCCTACCCGATACCGCCAAGGACAAGCCGCAGGAGGGCGAGGTGGTGGCGGTGGGCCCGGGCCGCATCCTGGACAACGGCACGCGGGTGGGGATGGAGGTCGCCGTGGGCGACCGCGTCATCTTCTCCAAGTACAGCGGCACCGAGATCAAGATC
This sequence comes from Bacillota bacterium, assembly GCA_030019365.1. Lineage (NCBI taxonomy): Bacteria > Bacillati > Bacillota > Bacillota bacterium. Next base: position 513,527 of record JASEFA010000002.1, on the reverse strand, counting down.
GAAGGCGAGGAGTACCTCATCATGAGGGAAAGCGACATCTTGGCCGTCAAGGCCAAGTAGGGAGGGAGCAGGACCATGCCGGCTAAGATGCTTGCTTTCGACGCCCAGGCCCGCCAGGCCCTGGAGAAGGGGGTAAATGCGGTAGCCAATGCCGTAAAGGTTACCCTGGGCCCCAAGGGTCGCAATGTGATCCTGGATCGCAAGTTCGGTTCTCCGGTGGTCACCAAGGACGGCGTTACCGTGGCCAAGGAAATCGAGCTGGAGGCTCCCTTCGACAACATGGGTGCCCAGCTCTGCCGGGAAGTCGCTGCCAAGACCAACGACGTGGCCGGCGACGGCACCACCACGGCCACCGTCCTGGCCCAATCCATGCTGCTCGAAGGGCTCAAGAACGTGGCCGCCGGCGCCAACCCGGTGTTCCTGAAGAAGGGGATCGACCGGGCGGTGGAGAGCGTAGTGGACTACATCAAGAAAGTATCCACCCCGGTGGAGGGCAAGCAGGACATCTCCCACGTGGCCGCGATCGCGGGTAACGATCCCTCCATCGGCGAGCTGATCGCCGATGCCATGGATAAGGTGGGTAAGGACGGCGTCATCACGGTGGAGGAGTCCAAGGGCATCCAGACCACCGTGGAAGTGGTTGAGGGCATGGAGTTCGACCGGGGCTACATCTCGCCGTACTTCGTCACCAACCCCGAGGCCATGGAGGCGGTCCTGGAGAACCCCTACATCCTCATCTTCGAGAAGAAGATCTCTGCGGTGGCGGATATGCTGCCGCTCCTGGAGCGGGTGGCCCGCACCGGTAAGCCCCTAGTGGTCATCGCTGAGGACGTGGAGGGCGAAGCCCTGGCCACCCTGGTGGTCAACAAGCTGCGCGGCACCCTGTCCTGTGCTGCCGTGAAGGCTCCTGGCTTCGGCGACCGGCGCAAGGCGATGCTGGAGGACATCGCCATCCTCACGGGCGGCCAGTTCGTGTCCGAGGACATCGGTATCAAGCTGGAGAACGTGGACCTCAACATGCTGGGCGAGGCCAACAAGGTGCGCATCAACAAGGAGAAGACCACCATCGTCGAGGGCAAGGGCGACAAGAAGCGCATTGAGGGCCGCATCGCTCAGATCCGCAAGCAGATCGAGGAGACCGAATCCGACTACGACCGCGAGAAGCTGCAGGAGCGCCTGGCCAAGCTGGCTGGCGGCGTGGCCGTGGTCAAGGTGGGGGCGGCCACCGAGACGGAGCTCAAGGAGAAGAAGCACCGCATCGAGGACGCCCTGGCTGCTACCCGGGCGGCGGTGGAAGAGGGCATCGTGGCCGGCGGCGGCGTGAACTACCTGCGCGCCCAGGCCGAGCTCGACAAGCTCGGGGCCACTGGCGATGAGAAGGTCGGCATCTTGATCGTCCGCCGGGCCCTGGAGGAGCCCCTCCGCACCATTGCCATCAACGCCGGCATGGAGGGCTCCGTGGTAGCCGAGAAGGTGCGGGTGGCCGACAACCCCAACTTCGGGTTCAACGCCCTCACCGGCGAGTACGAGGACCTGGTGAAGGCGGGCATCGTGGACCCGGCCAAGGTCTGTCGCTCCGCCCTGCAGAATGCAGCCTCCGTGGCCTCCATGATGCTAACCACCGAGGCCCTGGTGGCCGAGATCCCCGAGAAGAAGGAGACCAAGGCCCCGCCCTATCCGCCCGAGGAGTTCTGACCGCTCACCGGGCAGGGGGCTCCCGCGAGCAGTCCCACGACCGCGGGCGCCCCAAAGGCGGTGTGAGAAGGCGTCGGTCGTCCCCTGGTACCGGGAGGGGCCGGATGTTCCGGCCCCTCTTCATTGTCCAGAGTAGAAGTTCGCCCGTGCGTCGGGAAATGACGCCAGGGACAGCATTGATCAGCAAGACAGCCGGCAGCGGGGGCAGACTTCCAGGACCGCACGGTAGTCCACGAGCGAACCTCGCAACCGCAGTAACGGCGCCTGCTCAGTCGATGCAGAGTACGGCGGCGCCCGAGACGGTACGGTGCTTGAGGTCCTGCAGGGCGCGGTTGGCTTCTTCCAGGGGATACACCTGAGCGGTGACCCGGATGGGGATGCGCGCAGCGATGTCCATCAACTCGGAAGCGTCCTGCCGGGTGCTGTTGGCGACGCTACGCACGGTCCGCTCCCAGTAAAGCAGGCGGTAGTCGAAGGCGGGGATGCGGTCCAGGTGGACGGCGTTGATGGCCAGGGTTCCGCCCCGGCGCAGGGCGCCCAGGGCAACGGGGATGAGGTCTCCAGCGGGGGCGAAGGTGACGGCCCGGTCGGCCGGGGAAGGTGCCTGCTGCCCGGCGGCACCCGCCCAGGCTGCCCCCAGCTCGCGGGCCAGTTGCTGGTGCTCCCGCGAGCGAGTGAAGACGTACACCCGGCATCCCCAGTAGCGGGCCACCTGGATGGCCAGGTGGGCGGAAGCACCGAAGCCGAAAAGAGCCAGGGTTTCGCCCGGCTGCACGCCGGCGATCCGGAGTGAGCGGTAACCGATGATGCCCGCGCACAGCAAAGGGGCTGCCTCGGTGTCAGAGAAGACGTCGGGGATGGGCACCACGAAGTCCTCCGGGGCCACCATGTACCCGGCATAGCCCCCGTCCACGTCCAGGCCGGTGAAGAGGGCTCGCTCGCACAGGTTCTCCTGCCCCCGCCGGCAGTGCTCGCACTCGCCGCAGGTCCAGTGCAGCCACGGTACTCCCACTCGGTCGCCGACCTGCCACCGGCGTGCGGTCGATGAGGCTGGAGTTCTGTCCGCACCGGAGCCCGCGGGGGCGTGTGCCTGCGTGTTGACAGAGCCCGTGGGGGTGCCGGCAGGCACGCCAGCGGCGGCGTCCGCAGGGCTGCCCGTGGGGGAGTCTGCGCCAGGCCCGATCTGGTCGATGGTCCCCACCACCTGGTGGCCGGGTATCAGGGGCAGGCGGTGGGCAGGCAGTTCTCCCTCCACGGTGTGCAGGTCGGTGTGGCAGACCCCGCACACGTTCACCCGCAGGCGGACCTGACCCGGTCGCGGCACCGGCGTGGGAACCTGCTCCAGGCACAGGGGGTTCTCCTCCACGGGGCCGGGCGACTGCAGCACCATGGCTAGCATCTTTCCTCACCTCTCCTCCGGCATCCCCACAGGCTGCCTGCGCGGGGCTGGCGTCGCTTCGAACCCGGCGGCCGGGCCCGGGGAACAACCGGCGCGCTATGGCTTGAGGGCCGGAGGCAAGCCCTCAAGAACCAGGGCCACGGTGCGGCGGTTACGGTCGCTGATGTCATCGCAGCGCAGCACGGCGGGAAGGTCGGCGGAGCTGTCGCGCATGGCATGAGGCAGGGGATGGCGGGATTGCCCCTTCCATTTCTGCACCCACGGGGCCGGGATGTCGGCGGGAACCCGGAGGCCGGCGATTTCGGCCCACAGGAGGGTCCAGACCCGGGGGACGACGCGCCAGTCGTAGCCGCCCCCGCCCAGGGCCAGCCACCTGCCGCCGCATACCTGGTGGGCCAGATCGTGCAGGGTACGGGCGGCCAGCTCGTAGCTTTGCGTGGTGAGGGCCAGGTGGGCCAGGGGATCGAGGTGGTGGCCGTCGCAGCCGTGCTGGCTGACGATGATGTGGGGCCGGAAGCGGCGCACCAGGGGTGGCACCACCGCCAGGAAGGCCTCCTGCCAGGATGGGTCTTCGGTGAAGGGTTCCAGAGGGACGTTGACGGCGTAGCCGTAACCCGGGCCGGCTCCCCGCTCGTTGACGAACCCCGTCCCCGGGAACAGGAAGCGGCCCGTCTCGTGCAGGGATACGGTGAGCACTTCCGGGTCGTAGTAGAAGGCCCACTGGACCCCGTCGCCGTGGTGGGCGTCGATGTCCACGTAGGCCACCCGCCAGCCGTGGCGCCGGCGGAGGTGGGCGATGGCCACGGCCGGATCGTTGTAAACGCAGAATCCGGAGGCGCTGGCGGCCTGGGCGTGATGCAGGCCGCCAGCCAGGTTGAGGGCGTGGTCCAGTTTCCCGGTGGCAATCAGCTCCGCCCCCAGCAGGCTGGCCCCCACCGCCAGGCTGCTCGCCTGGTGCATGTCGGCGAACAGGGGGTTGTCATCGGTGCCCAGCCCGAAGCAGAGCAGGCCAGGGTCGGGGTGATCGGGGTGGGCCGACCGGACTGCGGCCACGTACTCGGGGCTGTGCACCAGGAAGAGGTCTTCGTCACGGGCGGGGGTCGGGGTGAGGACGTCCAGAGCGGACAGCAAGTCCAGGCTGCGGATGAGGTCAAGGGTCAGGTCCAGACGGATGGGGTGGAGGGGGTGTTCGGGCCCAAAGAAGTACTGGCTGTGTTCCGGAGCCCAAACGAAGCCTGCTTTGCCACTCATGGGGGACCAGACCTCTTTTCGAACAGGAGATTCTGGAATCTCTCCCGCAGCTCGGCGCTGGCGCACCTGCCGATGCGCGCCATGAGCACGTTACTGGGGTGGGAGGCGATCTCGGGATCGTCAGTAGGACAGGGCTGCACGCCCGATACTCCCTTGAGTCTCTCCAGCATGCGGCGGTACTCGGCCCGGGTGAGCCCGGTGCGTTCCAGGTCCCAGTGCCAGCAATACTCGGTGGCCACCACTATGTAATGGTCCAGGGCGGGATCCTCCCCGATGAGGCCAAACAGCGCCGTCGCCACTCCCGACCGCCGCCAGGAGGGGGAAACCTCGACGGCGCCCAGCTCCAGGATGCCGGGGACCCGGTCCCTGCCCCACCGCTCGAAGGGGTGGGGCGGGTGGATGACCGCGTATCCCACGATGGTACTGGCGGTACGGGCTACCCACACCCGGCCCTCGTCCATGGCCGCCACTTGCTCCAGGGCCTGCTTCTGCCGCCAGGCGGGCCGGAACCAGTCCAGGCCCCGGTCCATCTCCAGGTGCCCGAGCTCTTCTCGGGAAAGGGGGCCTTCCAGCACGATCTGGCCGGCGGGGGTGGGCAGCACAGACGACAGCCGGGGTGACGGCCTCAGAGGCATACCGTCCCTCTCCTCACCAGCGCTCAGCCCGGAACTGGGGATAGCATTCCTCACGGCCGGTGGCCATCCCTGCCGCCCGCGCCCGTGGTTGACGGATGGGGGAGCGTTCAGCTAGAGTTTGGGCGGGATGACGGCGAAGGAACTGGAGCCGGTGTACCTGCTTGAAGGAGAGGCGGACACGCTGGCCGCCGGGGCGGAACGGGATCTGCGGCGGGCATGCTTCCCCGCTGGGGGCGAGGAGACGGGGTGCGCCCGCTGGGACGGGGACCGCCTGGCAGAAGCGCTGGCGTTCCTGCAGACCATCCCTTTCTCGGGCGGGAAGCGGATGGCCATCGTAACCCTGGCGTCCAGTGGGGAAGGGGATGGCGACCGGCCGGATATCGCCGTCCTGGAGCACTACCTGGATGATCCCCCTCCCTGGGCGGTGCTGGTGATACGGGTCCGTGGCCGGGCAGGAGGTCGCCTGCGCTCCCTGTGCGCAAAACACGGCACGGTGATCGCCTGCCGGGTGGGGAGAGGGGATTTCCCCTCCTGGGTGCGGGAGCGGGCGCGGGCCAGGGGGGTCAACCTGGGGCCTGCCCGGGCCTGGCTCCTGGGAGAGATGTGCGGAGGCGATCCCGACCTGGTGGAAACCGAGCTGGAAAAGCTCAGTCTTGCCCTGGAGCCGGGCCGGCCCGTGCGTGAGGAAGACCTGCGCGAGCATGTTTTCCCCGGCCCGGCGGCGCCGTTCGCTCTGGCGGATGCCTGGGCCAATCGCGATCTGCCCCGGGCGCTGGATTGCCTCTCCCGCCTGCTCGAACAGGGTGCCGATGCCCCCCGGCTGCTGGGCACGCTGGCCTGGCAGGTGAGATCGCTCTTGCTGTATTCGTATCTGCAGCGCGAGGGTATGCGGTCTCCAGCGGAGGCGGCCAAGCTGATGGAAACTAGCAGCGCGGGCGTCAGGGCAACGGCGGCCCGGGCACGGAAATTCACTGTCGCTGAGCTGGAGTCAGCGCTGGAGATGCTGGGAGAAACCGATTACCTGATGAAGACGGGCCGCGTCAGCCCCCGGCAGGCGCTGGAGGAATTCCTGTTTCGTACCGCTTCGGGCAGTTCCCCCTGAAGGGCTGCGCCTAGCCGGCCTGCCCCAGCGCCTGTTGCCGGGCGGCGTTGTAGTGTCTCTGCAGGCGTGCCTTCCGCCGGTCGGCCTGGTTGCGGTGGATGGCCCCCTTGCTGGCGGCTCTGTCGACCATGCTGATGGCCTTCTGCAACTGAACCCCGGCCTCCTCCAGGTCACCCGAGGCGAGGGCCTCCCGGAAGCGGCGGATGGCTGTGCGCATCCTGGTCCTCACGGCCACGTTGCGCAGGCGGCGCTCTTCTGCCTGGCGGGCGCGCTTGGCAGCGGTGTTTCTCTCTGGCAAGGACTTCACCCCCGGCGGGCATTGTACCATCTGAGCGGATGCGCTGCAACACGCGCCGCGTGGCGTCAGGCTGCGGCTGCGCACGCGCGGGCCGCCCAGTGGCGGGAGCAGTATACGAGGCTGTGCCCGGCGGGCAAGCTACGCCAGAGGTGGTGAGTCCTATGCGAGGATGGTTCGGCTTTGTCATCCGGCTGGTGGTCTCGGCGGTAGTCCTGCTCTTGCTCGCCGCCATACTCCCCGGATTCCGCATCGCCGGATTCTGGTTCGCGCTCCTGGCGGCAGTGGTGATTGCCGTGCTCGGGTGGGTGGTGGAAGCTCTCTTCGGGCGCCGGGTGTCCCCCCAGGGGCGTGGGGTGGTCGGCTTCATCGTGGCGGCGGTAGTCATCTACGTGGCACAGTTCCTGGTCCCCGGGATGCAGGTGAGCGTTTGGGGGGCTCTGCTGGCGTCACTCATCATCGGCATAGTGGACGCTTTCGTGCCCACCGAGCTGAGATAGGCCGCCGGAGTTAAGACAGGCTGCCGCAGTCCGGGTCGGCTGGCGGAGGCAGGACCGGCTGCCCGGGGCCCGCGAGTGAAGGGCAGCGGGTGATTGTCGCCGTGGGGGGCGGGGCGCGGGCCGATCGGCAAATGCCTGCGCCCGCCCGACCCACCTCTGATCCCCACCTCTGATCCCCGGGATTTTGTCTTGCCGGGGTGCATAGGCTTCGCTGGAGGGGTGGCTCCTTTTGGCGGGCCATTTGTTTTGGTGGGGTGCAGGTCCCTGGTGGAAGCGGTCGGTAAGGAAATGGGGATGGCTGGGGGCGGGATACCTGCTGCTGGCCGCGGTCCTGGTGACCGTACTCCTGTGGCCGTCCTCTCCCCGGGTGGTTTCCGCCCTCGCCCCGGCCTCCCTTCTGCCCGGGGAGTCTCCCGGCCTGGGCGGCATGCTGCTCACAGTGCTCTCCGGAGGTCGGGCGGGCCTGTTTTCGCTGTGGGAGTCACCGGAAGCTCCCCTGTGGAAGTGGCTGTTGCGGCAGGTTCTGCCCGCCCTGCCGGGGGACCACGTGCCCCACGACGAACCCGGCTGGGGAGAGGTATTGCTGGAGGGGATGGGCGTCCTCACCGGGCTGCGGTGGTACGATCCCCTTTCCTGGCTGGTACTCCCGGCCCCGGCTTCCGCCCGCGCCCAGGAAGCTCCCGTGCCATATCTGGCCGAGACCGGCGGTCCCTCGCAGGGCGCGGCCGGCCCCTCGAGCGGAGAACCCTCCCCCCGGCCGGGCGGGATCTCCGGCCCCGATGTCCCCGCGGCGCTCCGCGGTCGGGTCCTGGTGGGTTTGTATTGCACCCATGCCCGCGAGTCCTATCTGCCCGCCCTGGCAGGGGCCCGTGATCCCGAGGACGCCCATACCCTGGACGGGTCGCGCAACATGCTGCGCGTAGCCGAGGAGCTGGCCCGCACCTTGAGCCAGGAGCACGGCATCGGCGTGGTCATGTCGCGCCGCGTGCACGACCGCCAGGGGAAGCTGGGCGCATACGTCCGTTCCCAGGAAACGGTGCAGACTCTGCTGCGCGAGTACCCCGACGTGCGCTTCCTGTTCGACGTCCACCGGGATTCCCCGGGCAGGGAGGCGACCGTGGCCACGGTAGGCGGGCGCCCGGCCGCCCGTATCATGATCGTGCTGGGATCTCCCTACCAGGTGGGACCAAACTGGGCCCATAACCGGGCCCTGGCCGATCGCGTGTCCGGTCTTATGGAACAGCGGTATCCGGGACTGCTGCGCAAGGTGCTGGTGGCGGACGCTCGCTACAACCAGCACCTTTCCCCGGGAGGATTGCTCTTCGAAATCGGCGGCGTGGAGAACACCCTGGAGGAGGCCCTGTACTCGGCCCACCTCCTGGCCGACGTCCTGGCCACGGTGATCGCTGAAGAGGGGTCCGCGCCCTCTGCCCGGTAAGCGCGGTCCGGGTAGCAGGAGTTTGGTCGCCGATGGCGTAAATGTATCTTGCATACAAAATGCAATCTGTAATGAGTGAAAGGGGGGTATGTTGCGGTGAAGCGGCTGCCCGAGATTCTCGCCCGGCCCCTGAGAGACGTGGTCTACGAGCACCTCAAGGAGGCCATCCTGTTGGGGCGGCTCCTGCCCGGGGAGCGCCTGCTGGAGGTCGAGCTGGCGGAGCAAATGGGGGTGAGCCGCACTCCGGTGCGGGAGGCCATGCGCCGTCTGGACAGGGAGGGCCTGGTGGCCCTGCGTCCCTTCCGGGGGGCGGAAGTGGTCAGGGTGCCGCGGGAACGGGCAGAGCAGCTTTTCCAGGTACGTGACGCCCTGGAGTCGCTGGCGGCCAGGCTGGCCGCCTCCCGCACCGGACCGGCCGACCTTCTCCTGCTGCGGTCCATCGTGGAACAGGCCCAGGTGGCCGCCCAGAACGGCGACTACCCGGGAGTAAATGCCCTCAACCGGCGCTTTCATGCCGAGATGGCCCGGTTGAGCGGAAACGCCCCCCTGGCCACTTTGCTGGAGCAAATCCAGGATCACATCAACCTGTTGCGCGTCACTGCCCTTTCCCGGCCCGGTCGACCGGAAGAGGCCATATGCGAGCACGTGGGCATCGTGGAGGCACTGGCCGCCGGCGACGGCCCCCGGGCCGAGATGCTGGTGAGGGAGCACATCCAGCGCGGCCGGCAGGCGGCCCTGGCGCAGATGGAGGCATCCAAGGAGGGCAGACATGTACATCGATCCCCAGAAGTGTAACGGCTACGGTATTTGCGTTCCCTATTGCCCGGCAGGAGTGGTGGAAACCAGCCTGCGCCAGTCGCTCATCATCTCGGGCGGGAGCATGGCCATCTTCATGGCCAGGCCCATCAGTGCGGTTCTGCTCACCATCGCCGCGGTGGTGATCCTGGCGGTGGTGAGGTTCCTGCGCCAGGCCGCACGCACGCGGGCCACCCATGCGTGAGCGGTGGGCGCCGCGGGGCAGGGTCCCCCAGGCGCGTGCAGAGACGGTCACAGGAGGGTGCGCGATTGGTCATCCTAAATGATCGCTGCAACGGTTGCGGGGTATGCGTGCCGTACTGCCCGGTGGGAGCGCTGAGCCTTGACGCCGCCCGCAGGCGGGTGGTGGTCGACGGCAGCCTTTGTACTGATTGCTATGTGTGCATCCGCCACGCGTGTGCGCGGAAGGCCTTTGAGCCCGGGGCGCTGCCCGGCTTCGGCGATGTGTTTCGCCATGTCCTGTCCGACCCCACGGAGACCATGGCCGAGACCGGAGTCCCCGGCCGGGGCACGGAGGAGTCCAAGACCAACGACGTCACCGGACGGGTGCGTCGGGGCGAGTTCGGACTGTGCGTGGACATGGGGCGGCCGGGCGTGGGGGTCAGGTTGCGGGACGTGGATAGGGTGGCCCGGGCGGTGGTGGCTGCGGGCCTGAAGCTGGAGCGACCGACGGTGAGCCCCCTGGGGATGGTGGTGGAGGACCTGGAGACCGGCAGGCTGCGGGAGGACGTGCTGGACCAGCACCTGCTTTCCATCATCATCGAGGGGAAGGCCCCCCTGGACCGGCTGGGGAGCGTCCTGGAGGCGCTGCGCCGGGTGGAGGCCGAGGTGGAGACGGTGTTCTCGGTGGGCCTGGTGATGCGCGCCGACGAGGGCCTTTCCCCCAGCCTGCGGGAGGAGCTGGACCGCTTGGGGATCGAGTACCCGTTCCGCGCCAAGGTGAACGTCGGACTGGGACGTCCCCTGGCCGAGCCCTGAGGGAAGGGAGAGATGCACTTGACCCACAGCCTGCATCGCATCGGCGACCGCCGCTTCATGGACGGGGATTTCGTGTGGCTGGCGTACCAGGCCAAAGGGATCAACGACGACGATTTCCCGCGCAAGGCCCGGGAGGCGCTGGAGGCGGCTGAGGAGGCAGGCTGCACCAACTGGGGGGACGTAAAGGCCGGGTGCGTCCTGGACCTGGACCCCGCCCTGGTCAAGGCCGGGTTGGGCCAGAGTTCCCGCATCCGGGGTGTGTTCACCTCGCGGCAGCAGGTGGTGAGATTCCTCAGGACGCTGCGCGAGAAGAACCTGGGACTTTCGGTGGTGGTGAGCGGCCTCCTCGACCAGGTGCTGGCCGCACGCGACGAAGCCGGGGTGAAGCCCCACACCATCAACTTCTCGCTGGGCGTCTGGGGCAGGAAGGAACTCCTGCCTTCGCCTCAGGTGCTGGCCATCACCACCATGTGCGGGCATCACATGATTTCGGCTCAACTGGTGAAGAAGACCATTGCCGACGTCAGGCGGGGCAAAGTGAAGCCGGCCACCGCCGCGAGGCGGCTGGCGCGGATGTGCCCCTGCGGCATATTCAACCACGAGCGGGCCGCCCGCCTGCTCGAGGCTTACTCCTCCGAGGATTGACGCTGGGCCCCCAGCAGGTTGGCGCGGGCGTGCCCTATGTGGGTGGAGATGGCCTCGGCCGCGCGGTCCCCATCGCGGGCGGTCAGGGCCCGGCATATGTCCCTGTGTTCCTCCAGGGCGCGCAGCAGGCGTCCCGGAACCCTCAGGGAGGCGGCCCGGGCCTGCTGTACATAGTAGACGGCCCCGCCCAGGGCATGCTTCAGGGGGCGACTGCGGGAACCGTTGACGATCAACTGGTGAAAGCGGGTGTCCAGCCGGGTAACCTGGTCCACGTCCTCGCGGGCCGTGTAGAATTCCATCAGGTCCACTATCTCGCCCAGTTCCGCCAGTTCTTCCTCCGTCATGTTCCGGGCGGCCCAGCGGGCGGCCAGCGCCTCCAGGACCGACCTGATGGTGAAGATGTCCTCGACCTCGGCGGGGGTGATGCCTTCCACCACCACCCCCCGGTTGGGCAGGGAGCGCACCAGCCCCTCCGCTTCCAGGGCCTGCAGGGCTTCCCTGACCGGAGTGCGGCTCACGCCCAACTCCTCAGCCACCCGGGCCGCCACCAGCACTTCGCCGGGACGGTACCGGCCCTGCACGATGGCTTCCCGCAGGCGGCCCAGTACCTGGCTCTTCAGGGAGACGGGCGGAGCCTCGGGGAGATCCAGGGTTTCGCTCACTTCAGTCCTCCAGGGGCAGCGAGGCGAGAAAGTCACGCAGGATGAGGTCCCACATCATGCGGTCCTCCTCGCCCGCCGCTTCCTCATCCGGGAAGTTGCCCGGCCGGTGGGGATACCACTCCCCCGCCCGCAGGTGGTACTTCTCGCCATAAGCCACGTTATCCTCCACCTCATCGCCCCCGGTCTGACAGAATCATTGTATCCACGTATGTAACCCTACGTCAAGCCCCGGCAGGGGTGGCAGGCCAGGGGCGGAGCGTGCGACCGGGGAGCCGGGGGCGGGATGGGCGGGGTAGCGGCAACGGGCGGCCGCGCCGGGACGGCTGGCGGCCAGGGTCAGGGCGCTCAGGGCGGAGCAAGCTTGCATACTTATGCGGCCTGCAGTATAATCTGTGCAATGAGAAGGGGGGCCCGGTTCGTTTTGCTCGATCAGGCTGACGCGGTGCCGGTGAAGGTGGCCGTCCTGGGGGCCACGGGTTACACGGGGGCGGAGCTCCTGCGGCTGCTGGCCGGTCATCCCGGCGTACAGGTAACGGCGGCCACGTCGGATTCTTACGCGGGAAAGAGGCTGGACGGGATCTTCCCCCACCTGTACCCCTCGCCCCTCATCCTGCAGCCCACCTCCGCCCCGGTGGGCGAGGTAGCGGAGGAGGCCGGCGTCGTTTTCCTCTGCCTGCCCCACGGCCTGGCCATGGACATGGTGCCCGGGCTGCTGGAGGCCGGCAGGCGGGTGGTGGACTTCGGGGCCGACTTCCGCCTTCGGGACCCGGAGGCATACCGGCAGTGGTACGGTCATGCCCACCGGTGTCCGGAACTGCTGGGAGAGGCCGTTTACGGCATTCCCGAGGTCAAGCGCCGGGAGATTGCCCGCGCCCGCCTGGTGGCGAATCCGGGCTGTTACCCCACCAGCGTGATCCTGGCCCTGGCACCCCTGGCATCCTGGCCGGGGGTGGACTGGAGGGCGGTGGTGGCTGACTGCAAGTCGGGGGTGACGGGGGCGGGGCGGGGGCCGTCCCTGGGGACCCACTACCCCGAGGTGAACGATTCCCTGCGACCCTACAATGTGGCCGGTGTCCACCGGCACGTCCCCGAAATCGAGCAGGAACTGGCGGGCCTGGCCGGGCGCGAGGTGCGGGTGGCTTTCACGCCGCACCTGGTGCCCATGTCACGGGGGATGCTTTCGGTGATATACCTGCGGGTTGAGCCGGTGCCGTCGCTGGATGACCTGTACCAGGCCTACCGGGAGCATTACCGGGATGAGCCCTTCGTGCACGTCCTCGAGCCCGGGGAGCTACCGGCCACCGTCCACGTACGAGGAACCAACCGGTGCCACCTGGCGGTGGGCGTGGACGGGCGCACCGGCGGAGTGCTGGTGTTCTCGGCCATCGACAACCTGGGCAAGGGTGCGGCCGGCGAGGCCGTGCAGAACCTGAACGTGATGATGGGATGGCCGGAGGAGACGGGGCTGGGGGCCCCGGCCCTCTTCCCATGAAGGTCGGGAGGAACTCATGGACGAGAAGGCATCAGTGTTCCTGGAGACGGGCGGGGAGCGGCTGGCCATGGTCGTGACGGAGCCTGCCGAGGGGCGGGTCAGATGGCCGTCAGGTTTCCTGGCCGCCGGGGCGAATGCCGGGCTCAAGAAGAACGGCAGGCTGGACCTCGCCCTGGTGGCCAGCCTGTGCCCGGCCCGGGCGGCCGGAGTGTTCACTCGTAACCGGGTCCAGGCCGCTCCCGTGGCGGTCACTCGGGAGCACCTGCAGGGCGGTGTACTGCGGGGCCTGGTGTGCAACAGCGGGCGGGCCAATGCCTGCGTGGGGGAGCAGGGCCTTGCCGATGCACGGGCCATGGCCGAAGAGGCGGCGGCTGTGTTGTCGCAGTCGCTGGGCGAGGAAGTACCGGCCCGACAGGTGGCGGTGGCGTCTACCGGGGTGATCGGCGTCCCCCTGCCCATGGACAGGGTGAGGGAGGGTATTCGCCGGGCGGGGACCGGCCTGTCCCGGCAAGGCTTCGCGGAGGCGGCCCGCGCCATCATGACCACCGATACCCGACCCAAGACGGCGGGGGTGACGGTGAACCTTCCCGACGGAGAAGTGACAGTGGCGGGCATGGCCAAGGGGTCGGGCATGATCCACCCCGACATGGCCACCATGCTGGCCTTCATCTTCACCGACGCCCGCGCTGGGGAGGCCGCCCTGGGGGGAATCCTGCGCCGGGCGGTCGACGACACCTTCAATATGCTCACCGTGGATGGGGACACCTCAACCAACGATATGGTGGTGCTCATGGCCAACGGGGCGAGCGGCATCGATCCCGGGGAGGATGTCCTGGAACAGACGGTGACCCGCGTGTGCCTGGACCTGGCCCGGCAGATCGCCCGCGACGGTGAAGGGGCGTCCCGCTATCTGGAGGTGGAGGTGCGGGGGGCGGCCACGCGGGAGGATGCCCGGCGGGCGGCCCGGGCGGTAGCCTCTTCTTCTCTGGTGAAGACGGCGGTGGCGGGAGCCGACCCCAACTGGGGTCGCATCCTGGCTGCCGTGGGCCATTCGGGGGCCTCCTTCGACCCCGGCCGCGTGGCCGTGTCGTTGGGACCGGTCGAAGTGGCCCGGCACGGGGTGGAGGTTCCCTTCGATGAGGCACGGGCGCGGCTGGCCCTGAGCGCACCGGAGGTGCACATCGGCGTTCACCTGGGAGCGGGTCCTCATGGCGCCCGGGCCTTCGGCTGTGACCTTACGGAGGAGTACGTGCGCATCAACGCTAGCTACCGCAGCTAGATCATGCCGGATCGGGTCCCAACCCCGGGGCTGGCGCGCGTCAGGAAGGTGGGCATGAGGGTGGGCATGAGGGCGGAAGAGAAGGCGGCGGTGCTCCTGGAAGCCATGCCCTACGTGCGGGCTTTCTGGGGCAAGACGGTGGTCGTCAAGTATGGAGGACACCTGGACCAGGACCTGAAGTCCTTCGCGGAGGACGTGGTCTTCCTGCATCTGGTGGGCATCCGGCCCGTGGTGGTGCACGGGGGTGGGCGGGAGATATCCGCGCTCATGGAGCGCCTGGGTAAAAAGCCTGTGTTCGTGGAGGGGCTGCGTGTCACCGACCGCGAGACCGTGGAGATCGCGGAGATGGTCCTGTCGGGCAAGGTGAACCAGGAGATCGTGGCCGCCATCGCAGCCCGCGGCGGGCGGGCGGTGGGGGTGAGCGGTAAGGACGGCGCCCTCATGCGGGCCCGCAAGAAGGAGGGCCCCATCGACCTGGGCTTCGTGGGGGAAGTGCAGGAGGTCGATCCCCGCCTGGTGGCCACCCTCCTGGACAGCGGTTACGTACCGGTGTGTGCCCCCATTGCCCTGGGCCCCGACGGGGAGGCATACAACCTCAACGCCGACACCGCGGCGGCCGAACTGGCCGTGGCGCTGGGGGCGGAAAAGCTGGTCCTGCTCACCGACGTGGCGGGCGTGCTCAGAGATCGCCACGATCCTTCTTCCCTGGTCTCCCTGCTGGGACCGGATGAAGCCGAGGCGCTGATCAATGAGGGCGGAGTAGAGGGGGGCATGATCCCCAAGCTCAGGGCCTGCCTGCGGGCGGTGCGGGGAGGGGTGAAATCGGCCCACATCGTCGACGGCCGGCGTCCCCACCTCCTGCTGGTGGAGATATTCACCCGCGCAGGCGCGGGGACCATGGTCCTCTCCAGCCCCGACGCCTCCGCACAAGCGGCGGCAGAGGCGGTGGCACCGGGTGAGGCCGGGGCGGCGACGCCCGCTACGACCGAGGAGGCAGGGGCGGCCACGCCCGACGTCACAGAGGGGGCCGGAGCGGCTTCCGAGGATGCGGCGGTGGAGTCCGGGGAGGCCACGGGGGAGGAGATAGTTGAGCTGGAGAGCCGCCACTTCTGGCCGGTGTTCCGGCGACAGCCCCTGGTGCTGGTGCGCGGGCAGGGATCGCGGGTGTGGGACATCCAGGGCCGCTGCTATCTGGATTTCGTCACCGGGCTGGCCGTCTGCGGGCTCGGCCACTGTCACCCCCGGGTCACGCAGGCCATCGCCGAGCAGGCGGGGCAGTTGGTGCACACTTCGTCGCTGTACTACACCGTGCCTCAGGTGCTCCTGGCGCGGGAACTGGCGCGGCTCAGCGGCCTGGAGAGGGCCTTCTTCGCCAATTCGGGGGCCGAGGCCAACGAAGGGGCCATCAAGCTGGCCCGTAAGTTCGGGTCCGGGGACGGGCGCCACCGCATAGTTACCGCCTACCGCTCTTTCCACGGGCGTACTCTGGCCACCCTGGCCGCCACCGGCCAGGAGAAGTACCAGCGGGGGTTTGCTCCCCTGCCGCCGGGGTTCGGCTACGTTCCCTTTGGCGACGTGCCTGCCCTCGAGCGGGCGGTCACCCCCGAGACGGTGGCGGTTATGGTGGAGCCCGTGCAGGGAGAGGGCGGCATCTATCCGGCCTCGCCGGACTTCATGGCCGCCCTGGCCCGCCTGCAGGAGGACGGGATTCTCCTCATCTGCGACGAGATCCAGTGCGGCCTGGGCCGGACGGGCAGATGGTTTGCCTTCCAGCGCTACGACGTCCGGCCCGATATCGTCACCCTGGCCAAGTCCCTGGGCGGCGGCGTGCCCATCGGGGCGGTGCTGGCGCGGGAGGAGGTGGCATCCTGCCTGGGTCCCGGCGACCACGGTTCCACCTTCGGCGGCAATCCCCTGGCCTGCCGGGCCGCCCTGGCTTACCTGGAGGCATTGCAGGAGGAAGGCGCGGTCGAGAACGCCGCCCGCACGGGCGAGCACCTGGCCACCCGCCTGGCCCGGCTGGCCGGGCGCCACCCTGTGGTGGCCGAAGTACGGGCGCTGGGCCTGATGGCGGGGATGGAGTTGCGGGTTCCGGGCGCACCGGTGGTGGCGGCCTGCCGGGAGCGGGGGCTGCTGGTCAACTGCACGGAGGAGGTGGTCATCCGCCTGCTGCCCCCTCTGAACGTCACCCGGCGGGAAGTGGACGAGGCGGTCGATATTCTGGATCAGGCCCTGGCAGTGGCCGGGGAGGAGGGATACCGTGGATAAGGTGGTGCTGGCCTACTCGGGTGGCCTGGATACGTCGGTGGCCATCCACTGGTTGAAGGAAAAGTACGGCATGGAAGTGGTGGCACTCATCGCCGACCTGGGAGAGGGGCGGGACGTGGAGGCGCTGGCCAGCAAGGCGGTGAACATAGGGGCGGTGTCCTGCCGGGTGGTGGACGCCCGGGAGCAGTTCGCGAGCGAGTACGTGTTCCCGGCCCTGCAGGCCCACGCCCTGTACGAGGGCGTGTATCCCCTCTCGGCCGGATTGTCCCGGCCTCTCATCGCCCGTCTCCTGGTGGAGACGGCCCGGACCGAGGGCGCCAAGGCGGTGGCTCACGGATGCACGGGCAAGGGGAACGATCAGGTCAGGTTCGACGTGTCGGTGGCTGCCCTGGACCCCACCCTCAGGGTGATTGCCCCCGTGCGGGAGTGGAGCTGGTCCCGGGAGGAGGAGATCGACTATGCGCGCGCCCACGGCATTCCCGTCCCCGTGGAGAAGCGGAATCCGTTCTCCATCGACCAGAACCTGTGGGGGCGCAGCATCGAGTGCGGGGTCCTGGAGGACCCCTGGGTAGAGCCACCGTCGGAGGCTTTCGCCTGGACGCGCGACGTTGCCGACACCCCTGCCGAGCCCTGTTACCTCGAGATCGAGTTTGCTCATGGGACACCGGTGGCGGTGGATGGAGAGCCTCTCGGGCCGGTGGAGCTGCTGGGGCGGCTCAACCGCCTGGCGGGCGAGCACGGGGTGGGACGCATCGATCACGTGGAGAACCGGCTGGTCGGTATCAAGTCCCGGGAGGTGTACGAGGCCCCGGCGGCTACCATTCTCCTGGCCGCTCACCGGGCCCTGGAAACCCTCTGCCTGCCCCGGGAGACCGCTCACTTCAAGATGCTGGTGGAGCAGAAGTACGCGGAGCTGGTGTACTGCGGACTCTGGTACTCGCCCCTGAGGGCTGCCCTGGACGCTTTCGTGGCCGCCACCCAGGAGTATGTCACCGGCACGGTGCGGGTGAAGCTGCACCGGGCTACCTGCCAGGTGGCGGGCCGGCGGTCCCCCTATTCCCTCTACGATTACGGCCTGGCCACCTACGCTGCCGCCGACACCTTCCGGCACGATTCCGCGGTGGGATTCATCGACATCTGGGGCCTGCCCACCCGGGTGGCCGCCCGGGTGCAGGCGCTCTCCGGCACCGGGGCCGCCGGCGTGGCCACCGGGAGCGGCGGGGCGCCCGGGCAGGTGCTGGCAGCCGTGCCGGCAGCGGCCAGTGGAGGGTCGCCGTCGTGAGGCTGTGGGGGGGGCGCTTCCAGAGGCAGCCCCGGGAGGAGGTGCTGGAGTACACCTCCTCCCTTCCTTACGACCGCCGTCTGGCCCGCCACGACGTGGAGGGCAGCCGGGCCCACGTGCGTATGCTGGGGGCCCGGGGCATCCTGACCGCCGGCGAGGTCAGGCGCCTGCTGGAGGGGCTGGACACGGTCGCCGGGGAGATCGAGGGGGGTACTTTCCCGTTCCGCCCAGAGCTGGAAGACATCCACACCTGCGTGGAGGCGCGCCTGGCCGAACTGGTGGGAGAAGTGGCCGGGAAGCTGCACACCGCCCGCAGCCGCAACGACCAGGTGGCTCTGGACATGCACCTCTACCTGCGGGAACAGGTGGCGGCCCTGGACGAAGCGGTACGCGGCCTGCAGGAGAGCATCCTTAGCCTGGCCGAGAGCCATCAGGGCCTCATCATGCCGGGGTACACCCACCTGCAGCGGGCCCAGCCCGTGCTCTTTGCCCATCACCTCCTGGCCTATTTCTTCATGCTCCAGCGGGACCGGGAGCGCCTGGCCTTCTGCTCCCGCCAGCTTGACCGCATGCCCCTGGGGGCGGCCGCCCTGGCCGGCACCGGGTTTCCCGTAGACCCGGTGCAGGTTGCCCGGGATCTCGGCTTTTCCCGGCTCTACGAGAACTCCATCGATGCGGTGTCCGACCGCGACTACGTGGTCGAAGTCCTGGCGGTCTGCGCCCTCATCATGGTGCATCTGGGCCGCCTGGCGGAAGAGATCGTCCTCTGGACCAGCCGCGAATTCGGCTTCCTGGAACTGGACGACGCCTATGCCACCGGGTCCAGCATCATGCCCCAGAAGAAGAATCCCGATGTGGCGGAGCTGGCACGGGGCCGGGTGGGCAGGGTGGCGGGGCACCTGGCCGGCTTCCTGACCGTGCTCAAGGGCCTTCCTCTCACCTACTGCCGGGACATGCAGGAGGATAAGGAGGCTGCATTCGACGCCCTGGACACCACCGTCTCTTCGCTGCGG
Source organism: Bacillota bacterium (assembly GCA_030019365.1). Taxonomy (NCBI): domain Bacteria; kingdom Bacillati; phylum Bacillota; species Bacillota bacterium. The sequence goes on along the minus strand of JASEFA010000002.1, from coordinate 494,777 downwards.
GTGATGGCGGGGATGCTGGCCACTGCCCGTCCGCAGCCGGAGGCCATGGCCCGGGCCTGCCGGAGCGGGTTGCTCACCGCCACCGACCTGGCCGACTACCTGGTCCGCAAGGGGATGCCTTTCCGGCAGGCTCACCGGCTGGTGGGCGAGATCGTCCTCCACAGCCTGGAGCGGGGAAAGGAGCTGTGGGAACTGAGCACCGAAGAGTACCGGGGCTTTTCTTCCCTCTTTGACGACGACGTGCCCGGTGTGGTGACGCCCGAGGCCAGCGTGCACGCCCGCCGGTCCCCCGGCGGCACTGCCCCCGAGAGCGTGACGGCCCAGCTAAAAAAGGCGCGGGCCCTGGCAGGAAGTTCCCATCCCGAGGTGGTATAATGGCCCCGTGGTGATGCTCGCGTGTCTCCCCTCGAACCGACCCAGCCACCTGTGCCGCCCGGGGCCGGCGCGGGCCCTTCCGGATTAGCATCCGACCGGCCGGCGGGGGACCAGGATGCCGCTTCCCGGCAGGCTCTGGAGCAGATTGTGCGGCAGTGCCGCGAGGCCCTGGCCCGGGATCCCCGCAATCTGACGGCCCGCCGCGACCTGGGCTCGGCCCTTTACCAGCTGGGCCAGGTGGACACGGCGGCGGGAGAGTTGCAGCACGTGGTGACCAGGGATGCGCGCGATGCGGGGGCCAGATACCTGCTGGCCCTGTGCCTGGCCGAGCAGGGCAAGCTGGATGAGTCGGCCTCCCATCTGCGCCAGGTGATCAGGGCCCGACCCCGCCATGCCCTGGCCCATTATTTCCTGGGGAGGATCCTGGGAATCCAGGGGAAGTTTCAGGAAGCGGAGCCCGAGGTGCGGCGGGCCGTAGAGATCGAGCCTCATCCCCGCATGATCGCGTATCTGGGGGAAATCTACCTGGCCCTGGGCGACATGGGCCGGGCCAGCGCCTGCTGGCGCAAGGTGGTTGAGCTCGACCCCAGCAATGATTACGCCCGGCGCAACCTGGTGGGGACCTACGTGGACCGGGGCATGCTGGACCTGGCCATTGAGGAGGGCAACCGGGCCCTGCTGGCGGGAGGTTCCCACCCCGCCCTCTTTTACAACCTGGGCCTGGCCTACCTGCGCCGCGGAGACGTCGAGCAGGCCGTCGACCACCTGGAGAAGGCCCATTCCCTCGACCCCGCCCACCTCTCCTCGCTGATCGCCCTGGGGGAGGCGTATGCCGCCGCCGCCCGGCCGGACGAGGCCGAGCAGGCGTGGCAGAAGGCTCTGGACAGGGAACAGGGCAACCCCCTGGCCCTCTACGATCTGGGGGTGGCGGCCCTGCGCAAGGGGCGCGAGGAGGAAGCTGCCTCTTACTGGCGCCGGGCGTTGCAGAGCAGGGAGGGGTTTGTCCCCGCGCGGCGGGCCCTGGCGACCCTGCTGGTGAACCAGGGACGGGCGGCGGAGGCCATCGCCCTGTGGGAAGAAGCCGTCCGGATCGACCCCCGCGACGGGCAGGCGCGCGGCTATCTGGCCCAGGTGCTGCTCCAGGCGGGGGAGTTCGTCCGCGCCCGGCAGGTGTGCAGGGAGGCAGCCGAGATCGATCCTGACGATGCGCGGGTCGTGGTGGTGGAGTTCCTGGCTGCAGCCCGGCAGGGCGACGAACTGGGCGTGGTGCGCTCCCTCCGCCGGGCCACCCGCATCCGGGGGTTCGTGGCCCGGGCCGTTCAGACCTGTCCCGACCTGCTGGACCGGGAGGAGTTGCAGGGGTTAGCCCAACGGCTCCGCGACACCACCGCCAGCCGGGTGCTGTCCCTCCTGGTCGAGGAGCTCTTGGAGACGCCTTGAGCCCCCGGTTTCGACCCACTCCAGGTCCGCGGGACTGTTGACGTTGAAGAATGCCACCCGGGGCGGGGCGAAGCGGCGAATTTCCTCTTCTTCCACGGGACGTACCGTCACCTGCCCGTAGAAGGATGCCACCCGTCTTTCTCCCCGGGCCAGGGTGCTTTCGATGGCGGGTAGGCAGGAACGGGCGTACACCGCCGCCAGCGGCTCCCAGAACCCGTTCCAGCGCGGCACCACCGCCTGCCACTCACCTGCTCCGGTTTCGGGTGCATCAGGGGGGCCGCATTCATTCCTGTCCCCCGCGGATGCCCTGCTGCAGGCGGTCTCAGGAGAGCCGGCGGTGGCCACCGCCAGCATATACGCGCCCAGGCCGGCAGGGAAGAGGGGGAGGTCGCAGGCCAGCACCAGAACCCAGGGGGTGGTGCACTCCCGCAGCCCGGCGGCCAGGGCGGCCAGGGGTCCTATCCCGGGCGTCTCGCTGTCCACCACGCGGTAAGGCAGGCCGCTGCCGGCCGAGCGGTCCCGGCTGACAATCAGCACGGTGCCGGTCAGCTCCTCAAGGAGCCGGGCGGTTCGCTCCACCAGGGTCATTCCCCCCACCGCGGTCAGGGCCTTGTTGACTCCCATGCGGGAGGAAGTGCCTCCGGCGAGCAGCAACCCCGTCACCCCCTGGGCGGGGAGGTCGGCGCGGCTCCGGTGCCGTTCCCCGTCACCCGCCCGCTGAAGGCCACCCCCGCTCACCGGTCCGAAGCCCCCTCCGGTGCCGGCCCGCAGGCACCATCGGGACCGTCTGTCGGGGTCCTGCTGCCGGTGCCGGGCGGATTGTCGGCAAACCTCCTCCTGTTGGGGCTATCGAGACCAAGGGTTTGCTCTATGAGGTCGGCCAGGTGCTCCGCCTCCTCGGGGCCGTGCACCCTGGCCAGGCAACGGGGACCCGGGTCGCGGTGCAGGTCTGGGGTCTGGACGTGGACGCTGGGGATGTCCAGGCCATGGTGGCCTTCCACCAGGATGACGTCGGGGGGAGGGAGCCCGAGGGAGCGGTAGAAGGCGGCCAGGGCTACCCCCAGGCGCGATGGGTCGAGGGGATGACCCGGCTGTCCCAGCAGGGCCCAATTCTGGGGTGAATGCAGCAGCACTGCTTCCGCGCCAGCGCGGGCGAAGCGCCAGCTGTCTTTCCCCGGCCGGTCGAGGGAAAACCCGCCCGGGGTGTGCTTCAAAGCTACCACCCGCCACCCCCGGTCTCGCATGACCCGTATCAGGGCTTCCAGCAGGGTGGTCTTGCCGCTCCCGGAAGTGCCGGTCACGCCGAACATGGGGATGTCGTCAGGCAATGGCCTCACCCCCTACCGTTCCTGTACCCAGGTGCAGTGCTGCCAGGATGGTTGGGAAGCCGGGCGAACAGCTCACAGCTGCTGCCTGATGACGGGGGGAAGGGCGAAGGCGGCCCGGTGGATTTCCGGGCAGTAGTAGCCTGTCCCGGGCGGAGCAGCGGAGCGGGTCTCCGAGGGGTCCAGTCCCCCCTTGCTGCCCACGGTGAAGGTCCAGAACCATACGGAATACACCGGCACCATGCTCAGGTAGAGCCGGGTGAGGGGAAACACGCTGGCCACCGCTCGGTAGGCCTGGCGCATGGCGTCCGTCCTGAAGAAGGGCTCCTCGGTCTGGCAGGCCAGAAAACCCTGGGGGGTGAGAAGGCGGAAGCAGTCGGCGCAGAAAGCCGGCGTAAACAACCCCAGGGATGGCCCCGATGGGTCGGTGGAATCTACCAGGATCACGTCGAACGACCCGGAGCACTGCCGTACGTACCGGACCCCATCCTGGAAGTCGACCCGCACGCGGGGATCCGCCAGCCCCCTGCTCAGGGTGGGGAGATAACGGCGGCACGCCTCCACCACTCCCCGATCTATCTCCACCATGGTTACGTGTTCCACGCCGGGATGCCTCAGCACCTCTCGCACCACGCCCCCATCGCCCCCTCCGATCACCAGCACCCTGCGGGGCGATGGGTGGGCGCACAGGGGAACATGGGCGAGCATCTCGTGGTAGAAGACCTCGTCGCGCTCCGTGGTCTGGAGCACGCCGTCGAGCACCAGCGCCCGGCCGAAATCCTCGGTATCGATGATGGCCAGATCCTGCAGGCCCGTGTGCTCTTGAAAGAGGACCTCGCGCACCTTGAGCCTCAGATAGGTACCGTCCGCGTGCTTTTCGTCGAACCACACGGGCACCGCTCACCACCCCGTTCCATCTGCCTGCAGTTTCCCGGCGCAACAAGAATCGTATTCCACAGCCGCCGTCCCATCCCTCCCGCGCCCATCCCGCGCCATCGCGTGTCGGGCTTGAGGGATGGGGGCTCGGGAGGTGGGAGATGATAGGGGTGGAGGTGGTAATTTGGGTCGCCAGCAGGATAGGTCCGGGAACAGGACCCGCCTCCCTGACCTGGATCAGGAGCGCCTGGAATACGAGGTGGCGGAGGAGATCGGGGTAGATCCCAACCGGGCCCGCCAGCCCCGGGAGCGGGGCCGGAAAGGCCGCCGCGACAACCGGGCAAACCCGCCCGCCAACCCCCCCTGATCGAGCAACCGGTTGGGTTCCGCAGGAAAGGACAGGAGTGGTCCCGCTGGGGCGGGGCCCTCTTTGTTGGCACCGGGTCGGGGTGGGCGGCTCGAGGGAGCAGGAGGCGGCCGCGGTGGCGTCGAACCCGGCAGGTACGAACCGGCCGCCGAGCGCGGCGTCTGTCCGCCGCCGGGTGCGGAGGCGCCGGCGCGGGGGCGGGCGGGTGGCGGAGGGACGGGTTCTGGCGTGGAAGTGCTGGCCTTTGTGGGACCGAGCGGAACGGGCAAGAGCCACCACGCTTCCCTGGTGGCATACGAGACCCGGGCAGACCTGATCGTGGACGACGGTCTGGTCGTCTGCGACGGCCGCATAGTCGCGGGCAGGTCGGCCAAACGGGAGGGTACCCGGGTGGGTGCTCTGCGTGCCGCCTTCTTCGTGGATCCTGCCCATGCCCGCCAGGCCTCCGAGAAGATCCGGGAGCTGGCCCCATCCCGGGTGCTGGTGCTGGCCACCTCGGTGGGGATGGCCGACCGCATTTGCCGCACCCTGGACCTGCCCCTGCCCGCCGAGTACATATCCATCGACCAGGTGGCGTCCGCCGAGGAGATCCGCCTGGCCCTCAGGGCCAGGCGGCAGGAGGGCAAGCATGTGATCCCGGCGCCCACCTTCGAGGTTAAGAAGGGATTCTCCGGGTACCTGGTGGATCCCCTCCGGTTCCTGTTCCGGCCCCGGCAGGCTCCCGAGCCCACCCGGCTGGTGGTGGAGAAGTCCGTGGTGCGCCCCACATACAGTTCCCTGGGCAGGTTTCTCATCTCCCAGGCGGTGGTGGTGGCCATTTCTGCCCGCGCCTGCCGGGAAGTGGAAGGGATAGCGCGGGTGCTGCGGGCCCGCGTGGACCTCAAACCCGACGGGGTGGTGGTTAACCTGGATGTTGCCCTCCGGCGGGTTCCCGGGCTGGCCCACACCATGCCCGGCGTCCAGGACAGGGTGGCCGGGACCCTGGAACACATGACAGCCTTGAACGTTCTGGGGATCAACGTTATTGCCCGCAAGCTCGTCCTGGATTAAGGCGACGGGTCCGCCACCGGCAGGAAGAGGGGGCGGGGGAAGTGCAGGGAGATTACGCGCGCCATGTGGATCAGGATCTGGTCATCGAGGTCCTCTGTGAACTGGTGGCCATCGATTCCCGCAACCCCGACCTGGTGCCGGGTGCTCCGGGTGAGGAGGCCATCGCGCGCTACCTGGGCGATCGCCTGGGGCGGATAGGGCTGGAAGTCCGCTTCCAGGAAGTTGCCCCGGGTCGCCCCAACGTGGTAGGCATCCTGCGGGGCGGTGATCCCCGGGCCCCGGTCCTGATGTGGAACGGCCATCTGGACACGGTGGGAGTGGAGGGTATGGCCGATCCCTTCCGCGCGCGGCGGGAAGGGGGAATGGTGTACGGCCGGGGCGCTTACGACATGAAGGCCGGCCTGGCGGCGGCGGTAGGGGCCCTGGATGCCATCCGGCGGGCCGGGGGCGTGCCCGGCGATGTCATCCTGGCCGGGGTGTGCGACGAGGAGTATGCCAGCCTGGGCACTTCTGCCCTGGTGCGGGAGTATGGCGCGGCCGGGGCGCTGGTACTGGAACCCACTGCCCTGGGGATCGGGCTGGGTCACAAGGGGTTCGTCTGGGTGGAGGTGGAGGCGGCCGGCCGGGCGGCCCACGGCAGTAACTACCGGGAGGGGGTGGACGCCATCCTGCGCGCGGGGCGCTTGCTGGGGGCCCTGGATCGCCACCAGCGCAGTCACCTGATGGCCCGTCTCCACCCCTACCTGGGTGCTCCTTCCCTGCATGCCTCGTGGATAGAGGGGGGTGGCGAACTGAGTACCTATCCCGCCCGGTGCACCCTGCGGCTGGAGCGCCGCACCCTGCCCGGCGAGAGCGAGGAGCATGTGCGGGCAGAGGTGGAGGAGTTGATACGGCAGGTTAGCGAAGAGGAGGCACGCGCAGGGATGGAAACCTCGCCCGCGGACTGGCGGGTGAGGCTTCTCCTGTCGCGGCGCCCCTACGAGGTGGATGTCCGGGAGCGCGTGGTGGGAGCCCTGGTGGAGGGGTACCGGCGCGCCCTGGGGGCAGAGCCTTCGTACACCGGGTCCTACCCCTGGACGGATGCCGTGCTGCTGGGACAGGCCGGGATTCCCTGCGCCATCTTGGGGCCGGGCGGGGGAGGAGCCCACGCCCGGGTGGAATACGTGAGCGAGGAACAGACGGTGGCAGCGGCGCGGGTGCTGGCCGAAACCGCTGCCGCCTTTGCCACGTTCCCCGGATGATCCCCCGGTACCGGCCGGCGTTATGGCCGCCGGGGACTTTGCATACATGGAGGCAGGGGGATAGCCCTGCCTTTTCTGTGGCTGGCAGGCGGGCTGGGCATCTTCTGGTACGGCCTGGAATCGCTCCGCGAGGGCGCCCGAGGTGCGCTGGGCCACCTGCAGGACAGGCTCTGGCGGCAAACCGCCCGTCCCCTGACCGGCTTTCTGGCCGGGGCGCTGTGTGCAGCCCTCCTCAACTCGTCCGGAGCCACGGCCCTGCTCACGGTGGGCCTGGTGGAAGCGCAGCTGGTAGGCCTGCGGGGAGCCATCGCCATGATCCTGGGTGCCAACGTGGGCACCACCGTCGTCCCCCAGATCCTGGCCTCTCCCCTGGGAGACTGGGGTTTGCCCCTTGCGGGTGTGGGAGCCCTGATGAAGCTCGGGTCCCCCTGGCGGCGCGTTCGGGCTGCCGGCCAGGGATTGATGGGGTTCGGCCTCGTCCTGCTGGGCCTGGGCACGGCCGCCTCGTCCCTGCAACCCGTCGCCCGCGGGGTAGACTGGGCGGGGTTGCTGGCGGGGCTGCGGGGACCGGTGCGGGGCCTGGGACTGGGGGTGGTGATGGCCCTGGCCCTGCAATCGGGTAACGCGGCGGTGGCCATCCTGCAGGGGGTGGCCGGAGAGAGCCGCCTTCCCGTGCTCCTGGCAGCGCCGGTGGTGATGGGGATCAACCTGGGTTCCTCCCTGCCCACCCTGCTGGCCGCCCTGGTCTCGGGCGGTGCCGCGGGCAGGCGGGTGGCCGTCTTTCACGTCCTCTGCAACGCGGTGGGGATCGCCGTGTTCTTTCCCGCCTCCGCCGCCCTGGCCCGTCTGGCGGTGGTGTCTGCCGTATATCCGCCTTCCCAGGTGGCCCTGGTGCACACGCTGTTCAACCTGGGTACCAGCCTGGCCGAGCTCCCCTTCGTGGCCGCCTGGGAGAAGCTGTGCCGGTGGCTCGTGCCGGGAAAAGGGGATCGGTGAAGGCGGCATGCGGCAGGCGGTGAAAGGAACCGGGCAGCGTGGGCTAGAATACCATGTGCAGACGGAGCCGCGCTACCCGGGGCGGGGGTGGAGTATTGCACGGCCAGTACCTTAACCTGGAACAGCGGCAGAAGCTGGTCCTGAGTCCTCAGCTCCGCCAGGCGTTGACGGTTCTGCAGTTGCCTCTGGCCGGGCTGGCTCAGATGGTGCAGCAGGAGCTATGCGAGAACCCGGTGCTGGAGGTGCAGGAGGAGCTCGACTGGCGGGCCGAGGACGCGCAAGCCGAGGAGCCCGACTGGCGGGCCGAGGACGCGCAGGCCGAGGAGCCCGACTGGCTTGAGTTTTTTGGCGATTGCAGCGACCTGGGAGTGGTGCCCGGCGAGCAATCGCGCCCGGAACCGCGGGGGTTCGACCTCCTGGCGAATGCGCCCTCCGGATTGACCGGAGGCCTGGGGGACTACCTGCTCTTTCAGCTGCACGTCAGCGGGGCCCCGGCCGACCTGCAGGTGATAGGTGAGTATCTGGTAGGGTGCCTGGATTCCCGGGGATACCTGGCTTTCTCCACTGACGAGGTGGCCGGGGCCCTGGGTTGCGACTGCAGGCTGGCAGAGGAGGCCCTGGCCCTGGTACAGAGCCTGGACCCGCCGGGCGTGGGTGCCCGTTCCCTGCAGGAGTGCCTCTTGCTTCAGCTCCATCGCTCCGTCGTCGCGGCGGAGGACGGCGAAGTCCTGGCCCTGGCTGAGTGCCTGGTGCGCGAGCACCTGGAGGATCTGGCCGCCGGACGTCTTGACCGCCTCGCGCTTCACCTCTGCGCCGATGTGGAAAAGATACGCCTGGCGGCCCGGGTGGTGCGGGGCCTCGATCCCAAGCCGGGTCTTGCCTTCGGAGGGCAGCCGGACGTTCGCTACGTGCAGCCGGATGTGGTGGTCGAGCGGGTGGGTTCCGATTACGTGGTACTGGTGAGCGACTGGGGGATGCCCAGGCTGGGCGTGAGCAGGTACTACCGGCGCCTCCTGCTGGAGGGGATGGCGGATGAGCCCACCCGGCAATTCCTGCAGGAACGGATGCGGCGCGCCGTCTGGTTCCTGCGCAGCATTGAACAGCGCCGCTACACGCTGCACCGGGTGGCGGAAACCATGTTCCGCTACCAGCGGGACTTCCTGGACCGGGGCTGGCCCGGCCTGCGACCGCTCACCTTGCGTCAGGTGGCCGAGGGGGCGGGCTGCCACGAATCCACCGTCTCCAGGGCGGTGGCGGGCAAGTATGCCCAGACCCCGCGGGGGATGTTTCCCCTGCGTTTCTTCTTCCCCGGCGCCCTGGCGGGGCGGGCGGGAGAGGCGGTGGCGAACGCGGCGGTGAAGCGGCTGGTGCAGGAGATGGTGACCGGGGAAGACCCGGCGTCACCGTACAGTGACGAGGTGCTGGTGGCCCTGCTGCGGGAGCGGGGGATTGACATCTCCCGGCGCACGGTGGCCAAATACCGGGCCGAACTGGGCATCGCCTCGTCGGCCCGGCGCCGGCGGTACGGAAGGTAAGCGGAGGAGGTATACGATGAAGATCGGCATCAACGGGTTCGGACGCATCGGGCGCATATTCTTCCGGGCGGCCTGGGAGGAGGGCCTGCAGGTGGTGGCGGTCAACGACCTGGCCGATGCTCCCACCCTGGCCCACCTGTTGAAGTACGACTCCAACTACGGCAGCTTCGGCCCCGACGTGCGGGCCGACGGCGATACCATTGTGGTGGGAGACAGGCGGGTACATATGACCCGGGAGAAGGACCCCGCGGCCCTCCGCTGGGCTGACCTGGGTGTGGATCTGGTGGTGGAGTCCACGGGGCGCTTCACCTCCGGCGAGCAGGCGGTCCTACACATCGACCGGGGCGGGGCGAAGCGGGTGATCATCTCTGCTCCGGCCAGGGGCGAGGACATCACCGTGGTGATGGGGGTGAACCACCAGGCGTATGATCCCGCCGGGCACCGGGTGATTTCCATGGCCTCCTGCACCACTAACTGCCTGGCGCCCGTGGCCAAAGTGCTGGACGAGCGCTTCGGCCTGGTGAAGGGTCTCATGACCACCTGCCATGCCTACACCAACGACCAGGTAATCCTGGACTTCCCCCACCGCGACCTGCGGCGGGCGCGGGCGGGGGCGCTGAGCATCATCCCCACCACCACGGGGGCGGCGCGGGCGGTGGGCCTGGTCATCCCCCACCTGAAAGGCAAGCTCACCGGCCTGGCCTTCCGGGTCCCGGTGGCCACGGTTTCGGTGGTGGACCTGGTGGCGGAGCTGGGCCGGCCGGCCACGGAAGAGGAGATCAACCAGGCCATGCGGGAGGCGGCGGCAGGATCGCTCCACGGCATCCTGGGCGTGAGCGACGTGCCGCTGGTATCCGCGGATTTCAAGGGCATCACCGAGTCGGCCATCGTGGACAGTCCCCTTACCATGGTGGTGGGGGAAAGGCTGGCCAAGGTGGTGGCCTGGTACGACAACGAGTGGGGGTACTGCCGGCGCCTGGTGGACCTGGCCCGCTACCTGGACCGCCTGGGGCTGTGACCGCAGCCCGGGTGCGGGACGAAAGGCCGCCGGGGGCTGCTGCGGCGGACGGGCGGGCAGCAGGGGACGTGAGGAGGAGAAGATCCCTTGCGGTTGACGAAGATGGCCGACCTGGAGGTGGAGGGCCGCCGGGTGCTGGTACGGGTGGACTTCAACGTACCCCTGTCCGGGGGCAGGGTGGCCGACGATACCCGCATCCGGGCAGCCCTGTCCACCATACGGGAGTTGCTGCAGCGGGGCGCGGCAGTGGTCCTTTGCAGTCACCTGGGACGTCCCAAAGGTCGCCGGAACCAGGAGTTCAGCCTGGCCCCGGTGCGGGAGCACCTGGAGCAACTGCTCGGGCAACCAGTGGGGTGGGCACCCGACTGTGTGGGGCCGGAGGCCGAGCGAGCGGCGGAAGAACTCGAGCCGGGGCAGGTCCTCTTGCTGGAGAACCTGCGCTTCCATCCGGGTGAAGAGAAGAACGACCCCGAGTTCGCGCGAGCGCTGGCCCGGCTGGCGGATGCCTACGTGGACGATGCCTTCGGTGCGGCCCACCGTGCCCATGCTTCCGTGACGGGAGTGGCGGAATACCTTCCCTCGGCGGCCGGCCTGCTCATGGAAAAGGAGGTGGCCCACCTGGGTGGCCTGCTGGAGGATCCCCGGCGTCCCTTCCTGTGCGTGCTGGGCGGGGCCAAGGTTTCCGACAAGATAGGGGTGATCAGGAACCTGCTGCCCCGTATCGATGCCCTCGCCCTGGGGGGCGGGATGGCCAACACCTTTCTCCGGGCCCTGGGGTGGGAGATGGGTGATTCCCTGGTGGAAGAGGCTGGCCTGGATCTCGCCCGGGCGCTGGCAGAGGAGGCGGAGAGGGCGGGCGTCCGCCTGCTCCTGCCCCGCGATCTGGTGGTGGCCGAGCGACCCGCTGCGGAGGTTCCTACCCGGGTGCTGGCAGTGCCGGGTGGGGGAGACAGGCAGCCTGCGGGCCCGCTGCGGGCGGAGGCCGGGGCGGGGCGCCGGCCTCTGGTGCCGGCGGGGTGGAAGGCCCTGGACGTGGGACCGGCCACGGTCAGCGTCATCCTGGAAGAGGCGGAACGCGCCGGCACGGTGTTCTGGAACGGACCCCTGGGGGTATTTGAGGTGGAACCCTTCGATCGGGGGACGATGGCACTGGCGCGGGGCATGGCCACGGTACCCGGGACGGTAGTGGTGGGAGGCGGCGATTCCGCCGCCGCCGTGGCCAGGGCCGGGGTGGCCGACCGGCTGGCCCATGTCTCCACCGGAGGCGGGGCGGCGCTGGAACTGCTGGAGGGGCGCCTTCTGCCCGGGGTGGCCGTCCTCCGGGCCGGATAGAGAAGGGGCATCATTGCGGGGGTGTGAGATGAGGTCGCGCAGGCCGCTGGTGGCGGCAAACTGGAAGATGTACAAGACGCGGGCCCAGGCCCGCGCTTTCGTGGAGGAGTTCCTTCCTCAGTTCGAGTCCGAAGGTGTCGATGTGGTTATTTGCCCGCCCTTCACCGCCATCGACGCCGTGGCCGCGATGGTCGTAGGCCGGCCCATGGCGGTGGGGGGACAGGACGTCCACTGGGAGGAGGAAGGGGCGTTCACCGGGGAGGTTTCCCCGGGCATGCTGGTGGAGGCGGGCTGCCGCTACGTCATCGTGGGACATTCCGAGCGCCGGCACCTGTTCGGCGAGACGGACGGGCAGGTGGGGCGCAAGCTGAGGGCGGCTCTCGGCCACGGTCTCGTGCCCATCCTGTGCGTGGGAGAGACCCTCGCCCAGCGGGAGGCCGGCGCCACGGAAGAGGTGGTCGCACGCCAGCTGGTGGGGGCCCTGCGGGCACAGGGGTTTCACCCCGCCCAGGGGATGGAACTGGTGGTGGCGTACGAGCCGGTGTGGGCGATCGGGACCGGGCACAACGCCCGGCCCGAGGATGCGGCCGGGGTGGCCGGCTTCATCCGCGCCCGCCTGGAGGAATACCTGGGGCGGGAACGGGCCGTCCGGGTACGCATCCTTTACGGTGGCAGCGTCAAGCCGGGTAACATCGCCGGGTTCGCGGACCGTCCCGAACTGGACGGCGCCCTGGTGGGAGGGGCCAGCCTGGATGCGACCTCCCTCGCGCAAATCGTGACGGCGTTCGCCCACCCGGGGGGACGCTGAATGCCCCTCGACCGGCGTCCCTGGATGCTGCTGGTGCTGGACGGCTGGGGGTGGAGTCCTCGCCGGGAGGGGAATGCGGTGGCCCTGGCCCGCCTGCCGTATTTCCGCCACCTGGAGGCCCGGTATCCCCACACCCTCCTGCGGGCGGACGGCGAGTGGGTGGGGCTCATGCAGGGGCAGATGGGCAACTCCAACGTGGGCCACCTTAACCTGGGGGCCGGGCGGGTGGTGTATCAGGACCTGGTGCGGGTGTTCCGTTCCATCCGGGACGGTTCCTTCTTCCGTCACCCACTGCTCCTGGAGGTGGTAAGACAGGCGCGCCGGCCGGGTCAGGCCCTCCACCTCATGGGGCTGCTCTCCGATGGGGGTGTACACAGCCACCAGGAGCACCTGTACGCCCTGCTGGAGATGGCCGGCCGGGAAGGGATAGAACGGGTCTTCGTGCACGCCTTCACGGACGGGCGGGACACCCCGCCCACCAGCGGGGCCGGGTACATGGCGGCCCTGGAAGCGAGGATGGCCTCCCTGGGGGTGGGCCGGGTGGCCACCGTGAGCGGTCGCTACTGGGCCATGGATCGGGACCGTCGCTGGGAGCGGACGGAGAGGGCATACCGTGCCCTGGTCGTGGGGGAAGGTGAAGTGGCGTCGTCCGGCCGGGATGCGGTGGCGCGCGCCTATGCCCGCGGCGAGGCAGACGAGTTCATCACGCCCACCGTCGTCCGGGGCTGGCGCGGACCGGGTGACGGGCCGACGGGGGATCCGATAGGGCGGATTTCCCCCGGCGACGGGGTGATATTCTTCAACTTCCGGGCCGACCGTGCCCGCCAGCTTTCCTGGGCCCTGGCGGGGGAGAGCTTCGATGGCTTCGCCCGGCCAGCAGGAAAGCTGCCCCTGGCTTTCTGCACCTTCACGCGCTATGACGAGAGGCTTCCTGTCCCCTGCGTGTTCCCTCCCCAGGACGTGCGCAACACCCTGGGGGAGGTCTGGTCGCGGCACGGGCTGCGGCAGCTGCGCATAGCGGAGACGGAGAAGTACGCCCACGTGACCTACTTCTTCAACGGCGGCCGCGAGGAACCGTTCCCGGGCGAGTCCAGGCGCCTCATCCCCTCGCCCAGAGTGAGCACCTACGACAGGAAGCCGGAGATGAGCGCGCCCGAGGTGACGTCAGCCGTCCTGGAGGAGATCGGCAAGGACGTGTACGACTGCATGGTGCTGAACTACGCCAACCCGGACATGGTGGGCCACACCGGGGTGACGGAGGCTGCCACCCGGGCACTGGAGGTTGTGGACGGGTCCCTGGCCCGGGTGATCCCGGCCGTCCTGGCCCGCGGGGGCGTGGTGATGGTGCTGGGAGACCACGGCAACGTGGAGCAGATGCTGGATGAAGACGGCGGCCCCCATACCGCCCACACTTCCAACCCCGTGCCCTTCATCCTGGTGGACGAGGAGCAGCGGGACGTCCGCCTGCGCGAGGGCGGGCTCGCCGATGTGGCCCCCACCCTGCTCACCATGCAGGGCCTTCCCATCCCCCCCGAGATGGACGGCCACTGCCTGCTGGCCGGCTAACTTAATCCCGTGGAGAGGTGAGGTGAGCGGTTTGTCGCAGATAGTGGAGATACTGGCGCGGGAGATTCTGGACTCCCGGGGTAATCCCACCGTGGAGGCGGATGTGGTCCTGGCCGACGGCACGGTGGGGCGGGCGGCCGTGCCGTCGGGGGCCTCCAAAGGGAAGAACGAGGCTCTGGAGCTGCGGGATGGCGACGCCCGGTACGGCGGCAAGGGGGTCTTGAAGGCGGTGCGGGCCATCCGGGAGGAGATCACGCCCGCCCTGCGGGGGAGCGACGCCCTCGACCAGGCGGCGGTGGATGGCAGGCTCCTGGAACTCGACGGTACCCCCGGCAAGACCCGCCTTGGTGCTAATGCCGTGTTGGCCGTTTCCCTCGCCTGTGCCCGGGCGGCTGCCGAGTACTGCGGCCTTCCCCTCTACCGCTATCTCGGCGGCCCGGCGGCCAGGACGCTGCCCGTTCCTTGCCTGAACGTCATCAACGGCGGTCGCCACGCGGACAACCCCCTGGAGATCCAGGAGTTCATGCTGGTACCGGACGGCCTGCCCTCGTTCCGGGAGGCCGTGCGGGCGGGAGTCGAGGTATACGCGGCCCTGCGCCGTCTGCTGGCGGAGCGCGGCCTGTCCATATCGGTGGGAGACGAGGGCGGGTTCGCGCCCCACCTGAGCACGGCTCGGGAAGCCCTCGACCTGCTCGTGGAGGCCATCGCAAAAGCAGGTTGCCGCCCCGGTGAAGACGTTCATCTGGCCGTGGACGTGGCGGCCAGTGAGCTGGAGACCGAGGGTGGCTACCGCCTGGAGGGCGGCCTGCGTCGCCCCGTCGACATGATCTCCTTCTACCGGGATCTGGCCGGCAGCTATCCCCTGGTGACCATCGAAGACGGGCTGGGCGAAGACGACTGGGAGGGCTGGCGGTCCCTCACCGCCGAGCTGGGCGGCAGCCTGCAGCTGGTGGGCGACGACCTTTTCGTCACCAACCTGGCCCGGCTGGAGCGTGGCATCAGGGAAGGGGTGGCCAACGCCATCCTGATCAAGCCCAACCAGGTGGGCACCCTCACCGAGACCCTGGCCACGGTGGAAAGGGCGCGCCGGGCCGGTTACGGGGTGATGATCTCCCACCGTTCCGGCGAGACGGAGGACACCTTCATCGCCGATCTGGCCGTCGCCACCGGCTGCGGCCAGATCAAGAGCGGTGCCCCCTGCCGGTCAGAGCGCACAGCCAAGTACAACCGCCTGCTCCGCATCGAAGAAGAGCTCGGTGCCACCGCCCTCTTCCCCCGCCTCCTCTATATGTCGCGTCATAATTAGGGTTTAAGTTGCTATCAGGCGGTGCACCTTTAGGGCGACTCCCCCAGGTCCGTGGAGTATTGGGTTTTACTGGTTGTTGGCCGCGACGACTGGTGGGAGGGGACAGCCTGTGGTAGAATTGTGGCATCGGGGGGTGATAGGGTGCTGGCCAGCGTGGTGCTGGGTTTGCACATCGTGTTCTGCGTGGGGCTGATCGCCACGGTGCTGCTGCAGTCGGGGCGCAGCGCCGGCCTGTCGGGAGCCATCGCGGGCGGAGCCGAGCAGCTCTTCGGCAAGAAGAAGGGCCTCGACGATCTGCTGGCCAAGGTCTCGACGTTCTTCGCGGCTGCGTTCATGATCACGTCTCTCATCCTTACCGTGTTCCACGGGTGAGTGCAGGCCCGTTAAGTTTTCCGGCCGGGGGCGGCGGGGCATACGCCGCCTGCGGATTGGTAAGGAGGCGTTCTGGTTTGGAGAGGGCAGAAGCGGTGGCCCTGATGCGGCGGCATCTCACCGACCGCAACATGCGCAAACACAGCCTGGCGGTGGAGGCCGTCATGCGGGGTCTGGCGCGCCGGCTGGGTGAAGACGAGGAGAAGTGGGGCCTGGCCGGTATCCTGCATGACATCGATTACGAGCAGACCAGGGATGATCCCGACCGGCACAGCATGGTGGGGGCCGACATGCTGGCCGGGATGGGCCTGGGTGCCGATGTGGTGGAGGCGGTGCGGGCCCACAACGAGGCCCACGGCCTCCCCCGGGACGGCCTCATGAGCAAGGCCCTGTACTCATGCGACCCCCTCACCGGGTTGATCGTTGCCGCTGCCCTCATCCATCCCGAGAAAAGGCTGGCTGCCATCGATACCGCCTTTGTCCTGCACCGTTTCGGAGAGAAATCCTTCGCCCGCGGTGCCAGGAGGGAGCCCATCAAGGCGTGCTCCGAGCTGGGGCTGGGGCTGGAGGAGTTCGTCTCCATCGGGTTGCAAGCCATGCAGGCCATCGCGCCCGAGCTGGGTCTCTGACCGCTCGTCGGCGTCTGCCTCGGCCGACCGGCAAGGGAGCGACACCAGCAGGTAGCCGACGTCATGCCGGCGTGACCTGCCCGAAGAGGCGGCCGGGCGTCACGCCTGGGGAACCGGCAGCAAGAGGGCAGACCGGGCGGTATGCCCCGGTAACTGGCGGGAGGAGGCGGGTGGGCGGCATGCCGGCTGGGCCGGAAGCCACGAAGACGGTGACCGAGAACAGGCGGGCCCGGCACGACTACCACATCGAAGACACCATCGAGGCCGGGATTTGCCTGCTGGGCTCGGAGGTGAAGTCCCTCCGGGAGGGGGCCGCCAACCTGCAGGACAGCTATGCCGAGATTAGGGACGGTGAGGTCTTCCTCGTCAACGCCCACATTGCTCCCTACCGGGCGGCTTCCCATTTCGGTCACCACGATCCCCGCCGTCCCCGCAAGCTTCTCCTCCACCGGGCCGAGATCCGTCGTCTGGAGGCCCGGGTCAAGCAGCGGGGCTACACCCTGGTCCCCCTGCGCCTCTACTTCCGGGGGGGAAGGGCCAAGGTGGAACTGGCGCTGGCCCGGGGTAAGCGGCTTTACGACCACCGGCGCGACATCGCCGAGCGCGACGCCCGCCGGGAAACGCAGCGCTACGGATGCGGTGGAATTCTACACCGATCGTAAGGTACTGACCGCCCGCTGGTGGTGATGTGCTGTGGTGGTGATGTGCTTGCGGCGCGCGGTCGGGTCATGATAGAATCGTGACAGGCAATGAGATTTGGGGGTGAGCTAGGTTCGACGCGGGTAGTGCGGGTGAGAGCAGCGAGCCGAGGTCCCGTGGCCTCGTTAAACTGCGGGAAAAGCAAAACGCCAACGAGAATCTCGCTCTAGCGGCCTAGACGGCCACTACGCCCGACGGGTTAGGCCTGCGGAACCCGCCGGGTGCCGACCAGCAGGATAGCTCCGCAGCCTTCCTCCTGCAGGCTGCGGGTGCGAAAGCAACCAGGATAGCCGGGACGGATCCCGCCCGCGGGAGCCGACTGCGGCGAAAGCAAAACGCGGGCTACGCTCGTAGAGACTGGCACCTGTTCACCTGCGGACCCGGGTGCGACTCCCGGCACCTCCACCAGGTTTGTCAGTGCTATGAAAACGATGTGGCCGGAAGACCGGCCCCGGGCAACCTCGCGCAGGCGGGACGCGCGGGTCCTGTGCGGAGGTGAAGCGCCGTTGCCTTCACATGCGTGCGGGGGCGGGCGGCCCGGGGGACGTGACCACGGCCGCCGTGCGGGAGGGAGGGTACCACAGTACCGTCTGCCCCATGGCCGCGGCGAGGGGTTGCAGAGGGGCCATGGATGCGTTGTCCTCGACGCGGGCGGGCGGGTCGAGGGGGAGGACGGTATGTTCCACCACCACGCGCACCTGGGGGACCGGGGGCGGGCGCAGGCTGAGCAGGGGCCGTTTCTGCAGGAATACGTACACGGTGCGGCTGTGATCCTCCCACACCACCTGGCGGCCGAGAGAGGTGGCCAGGGGGCGCACGGCGGCCCAGGCGATGCCGTCGTGCCATTTGCCCGGGATGATGCCGGAAGCGGCAGGGGCGACGATGCGCACCTGATCGCCCGGCAGGGGGGAGGCGGGGGCCTCGCCGCTTAGGCCGTGCAGCCACCAGGTGACCTGCCAGCGTAACCAGGGGACGGCGGCGGCCAGGTGCCTGCCCGGGCAGGCCGTGGGATTGAGGTCGGAATGAGGTACGATATGGGCGGGGTCGATGTCCCAGGCGAAGCACAGCCAGGCCAGGAGGGCAGCCAGGCTTGCCAGCTGCTGGGGCGAGGCCTGGTCGACCTCGTAGTTTCCCAGGACGGCCACCCCGATATTGGCCTGGTTGTGGTCGCGGGCATGGGCTCCCAGGCTGAGAGAGCCGTCCGGCTGGGTCTGCCGGCCCCAGTAGGCGTCCTGACCACTTACATGGGAGGGGCGGTCTACCAGGAAATGGTAGCCGATGTCCATGAACCCCCGGCGCAGGTGGTAATCCTGGATGCCATGGATTTCCCGGTAGGGGGAGGCCGGTGCGGACACGGTGTGGTGCAGGGTTATCGTGCGGGGACTTCCCAGAGGAACGAGCTTCCCCGCAGGTGGCCGGGCCGACCAGGATTCCCGGCTCCAGACGTACGGCAGTCGCTGGGGGTAGAAGCGGGCCATGCGGCTCACCTCGACGGTGCGAAGGCCGACAGGGCCTTCCGTCCCATAATATGCCGTTGGGACTGCTTGCGTGGGCGTGTCGACGAATACAGTGGTAGGGGCCCGGGCGGCCTCGTGAGAGGAGGGGTCGATGTTGCTGAGCCGCCGGCAGGTGGAGGTGCTGCGGCAGTTTCAGGCGGGTCCGGACGCGGTGGTGGTGAGTCTTTACCTGGACGTTTCCGCCGAGAAGTATCCCCGCAGGGAGTATCAGGTTACCGCCCGCAAGCTCTTGCGGGAAGCGCGCGAGTCCCTTGACCCTACCCTGCCCCGTGAGGTGCGGCGGGCTGCCGAAGCCGACCTGGAGCGGATGGAGCAATACGTGGGCCTGGGATTTCAGCGGGAAGGCGGCGTGAGAGGGTTGTCCGTGTTCGCCTGCGAACCCAGGGGGCTGTGGCAGGTTTACGGACTGCCGGGGCCGGTCCCCGACCTGGTGGTGCCGGCGGGGGCGCCCTACCTGCGTCCCCTCTGGCTTCAGCTCCACGACTACCCCCGTTTCGGGGTGGTCATGGTGGAACGGGCCGGCTCTCGCTTCCTGACGGCGGGAGGCGGCCAGGCCCGCGAAGTGGAGACCCTTGCTTCGGATGTCCCCTCCCGGGTGCGCAGGTCCGGCTGGGCCGGCCTCAAGGGGCGGCGCATTGAACGGCACATCGACGATCACGTGCAGCGGCACCTCAAGGAGGTGGCCGGGCGCGCTCAGGCCCTGGCGGAGGAACACGATTGCGATTATGTGGTGGTGGGGGGCAACCCGGCCCTCTCCCAGCAGCTCCTGCATGGGCTTGCTTCGCCCTGGCGGGAACGGGTACTGGGAACTCTGCCCCTGGCGGCCGCGGCCCGCCCGGCCCAGGTGCTGGAAGCGGTGACCGGACTCCACGAGGAGGTGTCCCGCAGCCGGGGGAGGAAGGCGCTGGAGGACGTCCTGGCCGAAGTCAGGGCGGGGGGAAACGTGGTGACGGGGCTGCCCGGGGTCCTGCGGGCGGTGCAGGAGGGTGCCGCCACCACGGTGGTGGTCGACAGCGCCTTCAACACGTCCGGATGCCGCTGCCCCTCCTGCGGCTACCTGGATCTGCAGGCAGGAGCGTGCCCCCGCTGCGCGCGTACCCTGGTGGCGGTGGCCGACCTGGTCACGGAACTGATGGAACTGGCCCTGGAACGGGGCTGCCAGGTGGAAAGGGTGGGGGGCGCTCCCCGGCGCGATCAACTGCGGGGTGTGGGTGCTCTCCTTCGCTACCTGCCGACCCCGTTCACGGGGTGATCCAGAGCAACTGGTCGCCCGCCCAGCCCAGAGGGATTCCCTGGGCGGCGGAAGCCAGGTTCCCCTGCTTCCGGTCCCAGAGCAGGAAGCCACCTTCGGTTCGGGCGAAACAGGCCTGCTCGCCCGTCCTGGACCAGAAAACGCGCTGGTAACCTTCCCTGGCCGGCAGCAGGGACGTGCGCGACCCGTCGCCCACACCCACCAGATCCCAGCTGCCGTCGGGGTTGCGCACGACCAGTTCCGCGCCGGAGGGCGGGAAGGCCAGCGCGTCCGCCGGGCCCCCGAGCAGGCGCGTTCCCCCCTTGTCGGGGTCGATGAGAGTCAGTATGGTCTCCGAGGTAGAACGGAGGTCCGGAAAGGCTATCCAGGCCTCGTCCGGGGACCACGCACCCGGTACGGGCATCCAGAAACCCTCGCGGGAATGAAGGTGGGTGACGGCCGGATAGGTGGCGGTGCCCTCCTTCCCCGCTATCACCAGGTCCACGGCGGCGCCTTTTTCCGGGGCAGAGGAGACGAAGCATGCCACCCGGCCCGAGGCAGGGGCCACCGCTATACCCAGGATGACCCGCTCGGCCGGTTCCAGGAGACTCCGGGACTTGCCCCCCGAGGTGTCCAGCTCCACCAGGTTCGAGCCGGCGTTTACCACCAGGTGACGGGAATCGGGCATCCAGCCCATGGCGAACTGGCCCGTGTCCGTGAAGGAAGCCAGTCGTTCCAGGGCGTGGGTGGTGAGGTTCAGCACCCAGACCACGACCTCCTCCGCCTCCTCCACCGGGAACCGCTCCAGGAGGGCTACGCGACGCCCGTCCGGGGCCACCGTGCCCTCGGAGAACTGATCCAGGAGTGTACCCACCGTGGTGGGGCGGTCCGGGCTCGCTCCCGTGACCAGGCGTACGGTGCCCACCCCTTCGAGAACGAACGGCCTGGGCTCCAGGCTGGGGACCCCCCGGTTGTCAGGCCATGCCAGGAAGGAAATGGCGACCCGCGTCCCCTCGAGCAGATCCAGGTCCAGGTAGGCGAGCTGGTCGTTTTCCCACCTCAGGCTGGGCTGGCACCGGGGGTCGATCTGGGGCAGCAGCAGCTTCTCCACGGCGGGACGGTCCATGGGGCGGGTGAAGTCCAGGCGCACGGTCTTCTTGCCCGCCAGGAGCCGGTACATGCCGGGTCCGGTTACGCCGGGTTGCCCCTCCACAGTGGCCACCACCGCCGGTGCTTCGACCCGCACCAGGGAGAACTCCACGGGCAGGGCGGTGGCACCCGAGGCGGCCCGTGCTCCCTCACCCAGGCCGACCCGTACCGGTTGGTCCAGAGGGAGGTCTGCCATCCGTAGCTGCAGGATGTCGTCTGCGGACCAGTGGATTTCGTGGGTGAGGGCGGGCTTCACCAGGATGGCTGCGCCCGTTGCCCCCCTGTCCATGGCCTGCGGGAACTGGAAAGTGATCACCGCGGCCGGTGCGCCGATCAGGTACCGCTTTCCCGGGGTTACCTGAGTCTCTCCAGGCAGCAGGTGGGACTCAGTGACCTGGGCCAGGATGACCTGCACGGTGAACGAGGGTAGCGGGGGCGGGGTGCGGCGGCAGGCAGACAGGGTACCCAACAGGAGTGGGATCAGCACCAGCGGGATTACCATGAATGGGCCGAGCTTTCTCACTTGCCATCTCTCCCCGCCTTATGGACGAAACAGAAGCCCCGATGGTTTCGCACCGGATCTTTGACCGCCCGGCACGGCCTCCAGTATAATACCGGATGGGCTTTTCGCCGGCCAGCAGAAAGTAGGTGGGGAGCAGGTGACGAAACCGGAAGGGATCCGCAATCTGGCCCTGGTATCCCATGGCGGGGCGGGAAAGACCACGCTGTCCGAGGCCATGCTTTATGTGGCGGGCGCCGTTGATCGCCTGGGCCGGGTGGACGAGGGTTCGGCCACCACGGACTACGACCCCGAGGAAGTACGACGGAAGGTTTCCATCAGCACTTCAATTGCTCCCATACGGTGGAGCGACCGCAAGGTGAACGTGATCGACACCCCGGGCTACTTCGACTTCGTGGGCGAGGTCAAGGCGGGCATGCGGGTGGTGGAAGCCGCCTGCGTGCTGTGTGACGCGGTGGCCGGAGTGGAGGTGGGTACGGAACTCGTCTGGGGATACGCTGCCGAGCGGGACCTCCCCTGCCTGGTCTTCGTGAACAAGATGGACCGCGAGAACGCCAGCTTCCGCCGCACCCTGGAGGGTCTGCAGCGGAACATGGGCCGGGGGATCGTCCCCCTGACCGTTCCCATCGGGGCCGAGGCGGCTCTGCGTGGGGTGGTGGACCTGGTAGCCAGGTGCGCCCTGGTTTGGGACGGCGCCGGCCAGCCCCGCGAGATGGAGGTCCCGGGGGATATGGTGGATGAGGTGAACACCTACCGGGCGCAACTGGTGGAGGCGGCGGCCGAGGGCTCCGACGACCTTCTCATGAAGTACCTGGAGGGGGAGGAACTGGCTCCCGATGAGATCTGGCAGGGCCTGGCCGCCGGCGTGCGGCAGCGCAGGGTGTTCCCCGTGCTGGCGGGGTCGGCCTTGCGCACCCTGGGGGTGGGCTCCCTTCTGGACGCGGTGGCGAGGCTGGTCCCCTCGCCGGCCGATGCCCCGGCCCGAGCGGAGACGCCCGCGGGCGAGACCGTGGAGTGCCGACCCGACCCCGACGCTCCCTTCGCCGCCCTGGTGTTCAAGACCACTGCCGACCCGTATGTCGGCCGCATGACCCTGTTCCGGGTGTACGCGGGGAAGGTGCAATCGGATTCTCAGGTGTACAATGCCACCCGGGCCAGGACGGAGCGGGTGGGGCAACTGTTTTTCCTCAAGGGCAAGCACCAGGAACCCACCGAAGCGGTGGGGCCGGGTGACATCGGCACGGTGGCCAAGCTGCAGGAGACGGCCACGGGAGATACCCTCTGCGACCAGGGCCATCCGGTGCGGCTGCCGGGTATCGCCTTCCCTTCGCCCGTGTACGCGGTGGCCGTTTCTCCCAAGGCCCGCGGGGACGAGGAGAAGATCTCGGCCAGCCTGGCCCGCCTGGCCGAGGAAGATCCCACCTTCCGGGTGGAGAAGAGCACGGCTACCGGGCAGATGCTCATCTACGGCATGGGGGAACTGCACCTGGACGTGATCGTGGAACGGTTGCGGCGCAAGTTCGGGGTGGAGGTGAACCTGGAGGCGCCTCGCGTTCCCTACCGGGAAACGGTGCGGCAGTCCGTGAAGTCCGAGTACAAGCACAAGAAACAGACCGGCGGTCGCGGCCAGTACGGCCACGTGTTCCTGGAGATCGAGCCGGGCGAGCCGGACCGGGAGTTTGAGTTCGGCGAACGCATCTTCGGAGGGGCGGTGCCCAGGCAGTACGTTCCCGCGGTGGAGAAGGGCGTGCGGGAGGCCCTGCAGGAGGGGGTCCTGGCCGGCTACCCCGTCACCGCAGTCAAGGTCACTCTCTACGACGGTTCCTACCACACCGTGGACTCCTCGGAGCTGGCCTTCAAGATCGCCGCCTCCATGGCCTTCAAGAAGGGGATGGCGGAGGCTAAGCCTGTGTTGCTGGAGCCCATCGACCGGGTCGAGGTCATGGTGCCGGAAGCCTTCATGGGAGACGTGATGGGCGACCTCAACAAGAAGCGGGGCCGTATCCTGGGCATGGAGCCCCGCGGTTCCTTCCAGGTGATCCGGGCCATGGTGCCCCTGGCGGAGATGTTCCGCTACGCCATCGACCTGCGTTCCATCACCCAGGGGCGGGGCACCTTCACCATGGAGTTCGACCACTACGAGGAAGTGCCGGCCCACCTGGCCCAGGAGATCATCGCCCAGGCCAAGGCGGCCAGAGAGGCCGCGGAGAAGTAAGCATGGCCATCGTCCACCTCACCCGGGGACCGCATCGAGCTCGCGAAGGACACCCCTGGGTGTTCGCCAGCGAAATCGAGAACATCGGAGGCGATTTCGCTCCCGGCGACCTGGTCACCGTGGTGGATCACCGCGGGCGGTTTGTGGGGCGGGGTTTCATCAACCCCGCCTCTCTGATCAGGGTGAGGTTGCTCACCCACCGGGACGAGCAGGTGGACGACGACTTCTGGCTGGCTCGCCTGCGCGCCGCGTGGGAGCAGCGACAGCCGTTCTGGGGGGATGCCGCCTGCCGGGTGGTGTTCGCCGAGTCGGACGGCCTTCCCGGCCTGGTGGCAGACAGGTTTGGCCCCTGGCTGGTGGTGCAGACCCTGGCCCTGGGGGTGGACGTGCGCCGGGACTTCCTGGTGGAGGCCCTGCGCTCCCTTACCGCGTGCCCGGCCGTCTTTCTGCGCAACGACGCCCCCGTGCGGGAGCTGGAGGGCCTGCCCCTGGAAAGCGGCCCCGCGCCCGGTACCCCCGCGGACCTGCCCCCGCGCGTGGAGGTGGCGGAGGGGGACGTCCGCCTGTGGGTGGACGTGGCCGCAGGGCACAAGACCGGTCATTTTCTCGACCAGCGGCTCAACCGGGGGGCGGCGGCCCGCCTGGCCCCGGGTGCCCGTGTGCTGGATGCCTTCTCGTACACGGGCGGCTTTGCCGTCCACGCCGCCCGCGCCGGCGCTCGCGAGGTACTGGCGGTGGAATCTTCCGCCTGGGCGGTGGGGTTGGCGCGGGAAAACGCCGAACTGAACGGGGTGGCCGAGGGGTGCCGCTTCCGGGAGGGGAACGCCTTCGACCTGTTGCGTACCCTGGAACAGGAGCACGAGCGGTTTGATCTGGTCATCCTGGACCCGCCCGCCTTTGCCCGCTCCCGCGACGCCCTCGCGGGCGCCCTGCGCGGCTACAAGGAGATCAACCTGCGCGCACTGCGCCTGCTCAACCCGGGCGGGTACCTGGTCACCAGTTCCTGCTCTTCCCATCTGGACCCGGACACCTTCCTGACGGTGGTGGCAAAGGCCGCTCGCGACGCCGGTCGCCGGGTGCTGGTGCTGGAGATGCGGGGCCAGCCTCCCGATCACCCCGTCCTGCTCGGATACCCGGAGAGCCGCTATCTCAAGTGCTTCATCTGCCGCTCGTTTCCCGCTTAGCACGGCCGCTCCGCCCCGCGCCTCTGCAGCTCCTGCTGACCGGGCCGCGGGCTGGTGGTCCCTGACGGCAGGCCGCTGCACCAGCCCTGGATTTTTCGGGATGGTTCCCGTATAATGGGTAGCGGAAGGTCAAAACAGGTCAGACCCTCGGGTGCAGGAGGTGCCCCCTGGTGGGCGCTCCGGTGACCCGGTTGGGAGGGACGAGATGGCCCGCAATCTGGCCGACCTGATCGAGGAATATCTGGAATCCCTCCTGGTCGACGCCCCGGAAGGATCGGTGGAGGTCCAGAGGGGCGAACTGGCGGAGAGGTTCGGGTGTGCCCCCTCCCAGATCAACTACGTGCTCGACACCCGGTTCACCTATGCCCAGGGCTTCCTGGTGGAGAGCCGGCGGGGGTCGGGCGGCTACCTGCGCATAGTCAAGCTACCCGCCCACGCCCGCGAGGTCATCCGGCGCGCCCTGGAACACGGTCCCGAGACCATGAGTCAGGTTCAGGCAGAACGCTGCATCCTGCGCCTGCATGGAGAGGGGATAATAACCGCGCGGGAGGCCCGTCTCATGGCGGCTGCCCTGAGACGGGAGACCCTTGCCCTCGGTCTCCCGTGGCGGGACGAGGTGCGCGCGCGGGTGTTTCGAGCCATGTTGCTGGAACTGGCCAGGGACACGGCGGAGGCCCTGGCGGGGGAGCGGGCCGAGAGGAAGGAGTGACACCGGTGGTGTGCCAGGAATGTGGTAAGCGGCCGGCCACCGTTCATCTTACCCAGATCATCAACGGGCAAAAGCGGGAGCTTCACCTGTGCGAGCAATGTGCCCGCGCTCGCGGCGAACTGGGCATCATGGGGGAGCCGTTCACCATACCCACCCTGCTTTCCAGCATCATCACCGACGGCGGTCACACCTTCCCGGGGGCCGGTCAGGCCGCAGGGCTCAGGTGTGACCGGTGTGGCCTCACGTACGCCGAGTTTGCCCGCACGGGAATGCTGGGCTGCCGGCACTGCTACCAGGCCTTCGAGAACCAGCTGGACTCGGTGCTGCGGCGACTGCACGGCACCATCGTCCACGGCGGGAAGGTGCCCAGCCGTACCGGTGAGGAGGCCCGGGTCAAGCGCGAGCTCAACCGGTTGCAGGAGGAACTGGCCCAGGTGGTGATCAGGGAAGAGTACGAGAAGGCCGCCCAGATCCGGGACCGGATCCGAGAGCTGGAGAAGAAGCTGCAGTGAGGCGGGCGAGAGGTGGCGGGCAGTGAACCTGGATGAAGTCCTGTACAACTCCCATACCTCGTGGATGGATCCTTCCGGACCGGACAGCGACGTGGTCCTTTCCGCTCGGGTCCGGCTGGCGCGCAACCTGGAGGATGTGGTCTTTCCCTCCCGGATGGAGGAGGAGGGGGCCCAGCGGGTGCTGCGCATGGTGGAACGCGCCGCCGAGGATCTGGACCGCGACCCCGAACTCGGGCCGGTGGGGCTGTTCCGGCTGGACGACCTGAGCAACCTGGATCGCCAGGTGCTGGTGGAGAAGCACCTTATTTCCCCCCACCATGCCCAGCAGCCCCGCGGGCGGGCGGTCATCCTGCGCCAGGACGAGAGCCTGTGCATCATGGTCAACGAGGAAGACCACCTGCGCATCCAGAGTCTCACCCCCGGCATGCAGCTCGACGGGGCCTGGCGGACGGCCCAGGCTGCCGACGATGTGCTGGAAGGCCGGCTCAACTATGCTTTCTGTCAGAGGCGCGGGTACCTGACCACCTGCCCCACCAACGTGGGGACGGGCATGCGCGGTTCGGTGATGATGCACCTCCCCGGCCTGGCCATGGTGGGGCAGGCCCGCCAGGTGTTCTCTGCCCTGGGCAAGCTGGGGCTGGCCGTACGCGGTCTTTACGGTGAGGGCAGCGAAGCCCACGGCAACATCTTTCAGGTATCGAACCAGACCTCTCTGGGACCTTCGGAAGAGGAGATCCTGCGCAACCTGAAGGCGGTTTCCACCCAGGTGATCGCCCACGAGCGCAACGCCCGCCGGGCGTTGCTTTCCCAGACCCGCCTCCAGCTCGAGGACCGGGTCTGGCGGGCGTACGGCATCCTCCTCAACGCCCGCGTCATGTCCTCGGAGGAAGCCATCAAGCTGTGGTCGGACGTGCGTCTGGGAGTGGATCTGGGGATCATAACCGAGGGAGTCCCGGTGGAGGCCCTGAATGAGCTACTGGTGGCCACCCGGCCGGGTTATATCCAGAAGGTGGTGGGTAGGGATCTGGAGCCGGCTCAGCGGGATGCGGAGCGGGCTGCCCTCATCCGTCACCGCCTGCGCCGGTGAGGCGAGGGGGGAAAGCCATGTTCGGACGTTTCACGGAAAGGGCACAGAGGGTGATAGTGCTGGCCCAGGAGGAGGCGCGGCGGCTCAACCACGACTTCGTGGGCACCGAGCACCTCCTGCTCGGTCTCATCCGGGAAGGCCAGGGGATTGCCGCCAAGGCCCTCATCAGCCTGGGGGTCGACCTGGAGCGGGTGCGCCAGGAGGTGGAGAAGATGATCCCGCGGGGCCAGGGTGCTCCCCAGGGTGAGATCGGCTTCACGCCCCGGGCCAAGAAGGTGGTGCTGGAGCTGGCGGCGGAAGAAGCCCGCATGCTGGGCCACAACTACATCGGCACCGAGCACATCCTCTTGGGGCTGCTTCGGGAAGGGGAAGGTGTGGCCGCCCGGGTGCTGGATAACCTGGGCGCGGACCTGGACCGGGTGCGCAGCCAGGTGATCCACCTGCTGGGCGGTCCCATGCCCGCGGCACCGGCGGGAAAGCCGGCCGGACGGCAGCGCAGCACCACCCCCACCCTGGACACCTATGGCCGTGACCTCACTGCGCTGGCCCGGGAGGGCAAGCTCGACCCCGTCATCGGGCGGGAGCAGGAGATCGAGCGGGTGATCCAGATCCTTTCCCGCCGCACCAAGAACAACCCGGTGCTCATCGGGGAGCCCGGGGTGGGCAAGACCGCCATCGTGGAGGGGCTGGCCCAGCGCATCGTGGATGCCAAGGTTCCCGAAATCCTGCGCGACCGCCGGGTGGTGACCCTGGACCTGGCCGCCATGGTGGCCGGCTCCAAGTACCGGGGTGAGTTCGAAGAGCGCCTGAAGAAGGTCATGGAGGAGATCCGCCAGTCGGGCAACATCATCCTCTTCGTAGACGAGATGCACACCATCATCGGGGCGGGGGCAGCCGAAGGGGCGATCGATGCTTCCAATATCCTGAAGCCCGCCCTGGCCCGCGGGGAGCTGCAGTGCGTGGGGGCCACCACTCTGGACGAGTATCGCAAGCACGTGGAGAAGGACCCCGCCCTGGAGAGGCGCTTCCAGCCCATCATGGTGAACGAGCCCACCGCGGACGAGGCCCTGGCCATCTTGCGCGGCCTGCGCGACCGCTACGAGGCCCACCATCGGGTGGAGATCACCGATCAGGCCCTGGAGACGGCGGTGAGGCTGTCCGACCGGTACGTGGCCGACCGCTTCCTGCCCGACAAGGCCATCGACGTGATGGACGAGGCGGCTTCCCGGGTGCGGTTGCGTTCCTTCGTGGCGCCCCCTGACCTGAAGGCCCTGGAGCAGCGGCTGGAGGAGCTCCGTAAGGAGAAGGAAGCCTCCATCCAGTGCCAGGAGTTCGAGAAGGCGGCCCGGCTGCGCGACCAGGAGCAGAAGCTGAAGGCTGACCTGGACCGGCAGCGCGAGGAGTGGGAGAAGCAGAAGTCATCGGCGAAGGCCACCGTCACGGAAGAAGACATCGCCCAGGTGGTATCGGCCTGGACGGGCATCCCGGTCTCCAAGATGAAGGTGGAAGAGCAGGAGCGCCTGCTCCACCTGGAGGCGGAGCTCCACCGCCGCGTCATCGGTCAGGACGAGGCCGTGCAGGCGGTGGCGCGGGCCATCCGCCGGGCCCGGGCCGGGCTGAAGGACCCCAGGCGGCCCATCGGCTCCTTCATTTTCCTCGGCCCCACCGGGGTGGGCAAGACCGAGCTGGCGCGGGCCCTGGCGGAGGCCCTGTTCGGCGATGAAGACGCCATGGTTCACCTGGATATGTCCGAGTACATGGAGCGCCACACCGTGTCCCGGCTGGTGGGTGCCCCGCCCGGCTACGTGGGTTACGAGGAGGGCGGCCAGCTCACCGAGGCCGTGCGTCGGCGCCCCTACTCGGTGATCCTGCTGGACGAGATCGAGAAGGCCCACCAGGAGGTGTTCAACATCCTGCTCCAGGTGCTGGAGGACGGTCGCCTCACCGAGGCCAAGGGGCGCACGGTGGACTTCCGCAACACGGTGGTGATCATGACCTCCAACGCGGGGTCGCACTACCTGCGCGGGCAGACCGCTATGGGATTCCGGGCGGCCCACGACGACCAGCGCACCTATCAGGACCTGAAGGACCGGGTCATGGAGGAGGTAAAGCGCACCTTCCGGCCCGAGTTCCTCAACCGCATCGACGAGATCATTGTCTTCCACCCGCTCACCGAGGAGCACCTCAAGAAGATCGTGGAGCTCATGCTGGGGCGGGTGGTGGCCCGCCTGAAGGAGAACGGGCTGGAGCTGGAGTTCACGGAAGGAGCCAGGGAGGTCCTCATCCGGGAGGGTTCGGACCTCATGTTCGGTGCCCGGCCCCTGCGGCGGACCATCCAGCGCATGGTAGAGGATCGCCTGGCTGACCTTATGCTGGAGGGGCGGTTCGCGTACGGTGACACCCTGGTGGTGGACGCGGGCCCTGACGGCCGGAGCCTGGCCTTCCACAAGAAGGAGGAATTCGCGCAGGCTCAGCCCGAGCGGGCGGGTGTGAAGTAGCGATCAGCACTCTCGTAGCGGGGGGATACGAGGTGCCGGCCAACCTGACTCCCGACTACCTGGCAGCAGAGCAGCGCTTTCGGGAAGCCGTCACGCCGGAGGACAGGCTGGAGGCGCTGGAGGAGATGCTGGCCACCATCCCCAAGCACAAGGGGACGGAGAAGATGCAGGCCGACATCAAGCGCCGCATGGCCCGCATCCGTGCCGAGCTCCAGTCCCGGCCCCAGGCGGCCCGGCGCCGCTCCGTGTACCGGGTGGAGAAACACGGGGCCGGTCAGGTGGTGCTGGCGGGCCCTCCCAACTCGGGAAAGTCCCGGCTCCTGGCGTGCCTGAGCAATGCCAACCCCGAGGTGGCGCCCTATCCCTTCACCACCAGATTGCCGCTGGCGGGCATGATGCCCTTCGAAAACGTGCAGGTGCAGCTGGTCGACCTGCCTCCCCTGGCCCGGGACATGACCCCGGGTGAGGTGCTGGGACTGGTGCGGGCGGCGGATGCCGTCCTGCTGGTGTTCGATCTGGCCGACGATGACCTCCTGGCTCAGACCGAAGAGGTTTTCGTTCTGCTCGGTGAGGCGCGCCTCACCCTCGTGAGCGAGGGGCGGTCGGATCGCTCCCGCAAGCGGACCCTGGTGGCGGGGAACAAGGCAGACCTTCCCGGCGCCCTGGACAATCTGGAACTGCTGGAGGGCATGTGCAGGCGACCGCCTGGAGGACACGATCCCCTGCCGGTGCTGCCCGTCTCGGCCGCCTCCGGGCTGAACCTGGAGGAGCTGCGCGGTCGCGTGTTCTGGCTGCTGGACAGGATCCGGGTGTACCCCAAGGCACCCGGGCGCAAGGTGGAGCATGACTCCCCCCTGGTGCTGCCGCGGGGGTCGACGGTGCGGGAGGGAGCGGAGGGCCTGCACAAGGACATTGCCCGGGGGCTTAAGTACGCGCGCATATGGAGCTCCCGCACCTTCGACGGGCAGATGGTGCCCCGCGACTTCGTGCTGGAAGAAGGGGACGTGGTGGAGTTTCACGCTTAGGCAGGCAGGTGGCTCCGGCGGGAAAGCGACACTCGTGGGCGGGCGGCTCCGGTGGCAGGCGGCTGCGGTCCTCGCGCGCGGCCGGAGGCAGACGGGCCCGGAAGGCCTGGATGACGGCGGGTGGTCAGGAGGGATGGCATTGCCGGAAGCGCGCAGCCGCTATGTGTGCCAGAGTTGTGGGTACGAGGCGCCCCGCTGGCTGGGGCGCTGCCCCCAGTGCGGGCAGTGGAACAGCCTGGTGGAGGAACCCCTTCCCGTGCGCTCCCCTCCAGGGCGGGCCTGGGTGGCGGAGTCTGCGCCTCCTCTGGCCATCACCGCCGTGGAAGCACAGCCCCGGCCCCGCTTCCCCACCGGCAGTGCGGAGATGGACCGCGTATTGGGGGGCGGCGTGGTGCCGGGTTCGGTGGTCCTCATCGGGGGCGATCCGGGCATAGGTAAGTCCACCCTGCTCCTGCAGGTGAGCTGCGCCGTGAGCCGGGAGGCTCCCGCCCTGTACATATCGGGGGAGGAATCGGTACAGCAGATCAGGATGCGGGCGGAGCGCCTGGGAGCCCTTTCCCCCCAGCTCCTGGTGATGGCCGACACCGACCTGGAAGGCATCGTTCGCCGTCTGGGGGAAGTCGAGCCCCGGCTGGCGGTGGTGGATTCCATCCAGACCGTGTACCGGGCCGAACTGGCCTCTGCCCCGGGCTCGGTGAGCCAGGTGCGGGAGTGCACGGCCGAGCTCCTGCGAGTGGCCAAGTCGTCCGGAGTGGCCATCTTCGTGGTGGGCCATGTTACCAAGGGGGGCGAGATTGCCGGACCCCGGGTGCTCGAGCACATGGTCGACACCGTCCTCTACCTCGACGGGGACAGGCACCACGCCTACCGTGTTCTCCGGTCCCAGAAAAACCGGTTCGGCTCCGCCAGCGAGATGGGCGTCTTCGAGATGGTGGAGTCCGGTTTGATGGATGTGCCCAATCCTTCGGGGTTCTTCCTGGCCGAGCGGCCGGAGCGGGTGCCGGGGTCGGTGGTCACCGCCTGCCTGGAAGGGATGCGTCCTCTCCTGGTGGAAGTCCAGGCCCTGGTCAGCCCCACCCCCTTTGCCGTGCCCAGGCGTATGGTGGCAGGGGTGGACGCCGGGCGGGCCGTGCTCATGGCGGCCGTGCTCGAGAAGAGGCTGGGGATGCACCTGGGCAACCAGGATGCCTACGTGAAGGTGGCGGGCGGCGTCAAGATCGAGGAGCCGGCGGTGGACCTGGCGGTGGCGGTGGCCCTGGCCTCCAGCTTCCGCGATCTGCCCGTGCGGCCCGGGGTGGCGGTGGCGGGGGAAGTGGGCCTCGCGGGCGAGGTGCGAGGCATCCCGCGGGTGGGGGAACGCCTGCGGGAGGCGCAGAGGGTGGGCTTCACCGCCTTCGTCCTGCCCGTCTCCAGTGTGAGGAGCCTCGATAGGATGGGATGGCAGGGCAAGATACGGGTGGAGGGTGTGTCCGGCGTGGGCGAGGCCCTCGAGCTGGTACTCGGCTGAGGATATCGCCCGCAGCCGGCGCCCCGGATGGCTGCGGGCGGCGCCCGGGCGCAGACAGGGGCGGAGCGCACCGGGGTGGAACGGGGCAGAGTGCGCGTGGGGGAAGGTGCGGAAGTCTGGAGCAGGACGGTACGGATGGTGGCTCCCGGCACGGTGCTGCGGGAGGCGCTGGACAACATCGTGCGCGCCCGCACCGGGGCCCTGATCGTGGTGGGTGACAGCCCCGAGGTGATGAAGCTGGTCACGGGGGGATTTTCCCTGGACGTTCCTGTGGTGCCCGCCCTGCTGTACGAGCTGGCCAAGATGGATGGTGCCATCGTGCTCAACCGGGACGCCGGTCGGGTGCTGTGGGCCAACACTCAGCTGGTACCTGACCCGACCATCCCCTCGGATGAAGCGGGTATCCGGCACCGCACTGCCGAACGGGTGGCCCGCCAGACGGGCGAGCTGGTCATTGCCGTATCTCAGCGCCGGAATACGATCACGCTTTACCGGGGCAATTTGCGCTACGTGCTGCCGGATACCCCGGTGGTGCTGGCCAAGGCCAACCAGGCCCTGCAGACCCTGGAGAAGTACCGCAGCGTGTTCGAGGATGACCTGCAGCGGCTCACCATGCTGGAGCTGGAGGACAGCGTCAGCCTGGGGGAAGTTCTCACGGTGGTGCACCGGGCGGAGATGGCCAACCGGATCGTGGCCGAAGTGGACGGCTACGTGGGCGAACTGGGCACGGAAGGATGGCTGGTCAGCCTGGAGCTCCGGGAACTGCAGGTGGGCATCGGGGAACAGGAAGGGCTGGTGGTGGCGGACTACGCAGCGGGCGGGCGGGATCCCGATGAGGCTCTGGACGAACTGGCCGCCCTGAGCCGGGAGACGCTGCGGGACACGGCTACCCTGGCCCGCATCCTGGGCTACCCTTCGCCTCCGGGGTTCGCGGACACGCGGGTTTCCCCGCGGGGAGTACGTGTCCTGCGTGCCATCCCCCACCTCCCCTCGGCGGTGGTGGACAACCTGGTGTCCCGGTTCGACCGGCTACCTGCCGTCATGCGCGCCAGTCTGGAAGAACTCGACGAAGTGGAGGGGATCGGGGAGGTGAGGGCCCGGGCCGTTTGCGAAGGCCTCAAGCGCATGCGCGAGGATCTCTCCCGCCGCCTCTCCGGCTCCCCTGCCACCCGCTGACGGCGTTTCTCAGGTCAGGGAATAGGGGCCGAGGGTGGATATGTGTTGATGCTCTTTCACGAAGATATCGTAAAGGTTGAGGTCCAGTAGATTGCAGAGCGCAGCCAGGTAGAAGAGGTGGTTGCCCACTTCCTGCTCCATTACTTCCTGGCAATGCTCGCACAGCTTGCCTTCCAGGTGGGTCTCCATGTAATGCCGTAGCTGCTGCAGCGAGGAGACGTCGGACGGGATCTGTTGCCTGTGAGCGTGCACGTTAAGACACCCGCAGGCGGTGACGGTCTTGCTTACGGCCCGGTTGATCCGTGCGCCGGATTCCTGCAGCTTGGAGAGAACATCCAGGATGCTGCGATGCCTGACCAGGCACTCCTCCACCGCCTGCTGAAACCCGTCACACAGGAGGTCCTTCAACCGGCACCACCTTCCGGAGAAAGCACTGGTGGACGTGGCGGGACTCGAACCCGCGACCTCTCGGATGCGAACCGAACGCTCTCCCACTGAGCTACACGCCCACCGCCGATCTTCTCGCACGGCCATTTTACAACTGCCCTGGCATACCGTCAAGTTGACCCCCCGTGGACGTTGTGCTACCCTAGTGTTAGAGGGGATGTTTCGGGAGGCCGCCGGTATGTTCAAGGTCGGCGATAAGGTCGTTTATCCCATGCACGGGGCGGGAGTGATAGAGGCCGTAGAGGAGCACGAAGTCCTGGGTCAGAAGCAGCAGTATTACATAATGCGGCTGCCTCTGGGAGAGATGAAGGTCATGATCCCCACCAGCAGTGTGGAGCAGGTGGGGTTACGGGCTGTGGAACCGGCCGAGCGCATGGATGCCGTCGTGGCCACCCTCCGACAGACGGCGCCCGCAGTCCCCGGAAACTGGAATCACCGCTACCGCGCCAACCTGGAAAAGATCAAGAGCGGCAACGCCTTTGAGGTGGCGGAGGTCGTGCTGAGCCTCACTCATCGCGATCGGGAAAAGGGGCTCTCTACCGGGGAGCGTCGCATGCTGGAGATAGCCCGGCAGATCCTGGTCTCTGAGCTGGTGCTCTCCAAGGGGCTTCCCCTGCACGAAGCTTCTTCTCTTCTGGATCGAGCTCTGGCCTGACAGGGGCTCGGCGGCGTGAGGAGCGGGGGCGGGAATGTTTCCTTGCCCCTGCGTGCTTCTCTCGCCTATAATTGCTTCCAGAGACAAGAGGTGCGGGGCGGAGAGGGGGTGTAGTACGCTGAATAGCAGGCTGAGAAGAGTGGTGGCGTATGCGGGCCTGGCATCGGGCCTGGCGGGCGGTGGGTGGGGTGCGGATTCCCTGCTCGCGTACCTGGGGAGTTCCCTGCCGCCCATCCAGCGCATCAGCGCGCTGGTGTTGGGAGCGGCGCTGGGCGGCCTTATCGGATTCATCTTACTCCCCCAGGTGGTGAGGGCGATCCTCAGCGGTACCGGAAGGCTGGAGGGGCGCCTGTCCCGGGTTCCCATCCCGGACATGCTGGCGGGGACTCTGGGGTTGATATGCGGCCTGCTCATCGCCAACCTGCTGACCTACCCGTTTTCCCGGCTGCCGAGCATCGGTCCCTTCCTGCCCCCGGTGGCCAGTGTCATCGTGGGGTATCTGGGGGCCAGCCTGGCTGTCCACCGGCGGGACGAGCTGGCGGCACTGATCCCCTTCCTGGGCCGGTGGGGGGGCAGGGAGCGCGCCCCGCGGGATGGTGCGGCCAAGATCCTGGACACCAGCGCCATCATCGACGGGCGCATCGTGGACGTGTGCCAGAGCGGTTTCCTGGAGGGGCCGGTGGTGATCCCGTCCTTCGTGCTGGAGGAGTTGCGTCACATCGCCGACTCCAGCGACGGGGCGCGCAGGACCCGGGGCCGGCGGGGGCTGGAGGTCCTCGCCCAGCTGCAGCAGACGGCCGGGGTACCCGTGCAGGTGTGGGAGAAGGACGTGCCCGGCCGCGACGTGGACACCAAGCTGCTGCGACTGGCCAAACAGATGCGGGGCAAGGTGGTTACCAACGACTTCAATCTGAACCGGGTATGTACCGTTCAGGGGATACCCGTGCTGAACCTCAACGAGCTCGCCAATGCCCTCAAGCCCAGAGTGCTGCCCGGTGAGGAGATGTCCGTCCACATCCTGCGGGATGGCAAGGAAGCGGGGCAGGGAGTCGGTTACCTGGACGACGGCACCATGATCGTGGTCGAAGGTGGCAAGAGACACATCGGCGAGACCATCGAGGTGGCGGTCACCAGCGTGCTGCAGACCGCGGCCGGGCGCATGATCTTCGCCCGGCCCAAGCTGGACAGGGCGGGATGAGCGAGCGGGTGGGAGCGATCCTGGCTGCGGCCGGCCAGGGGGAGAGGCTGGGCCTGGGTCCCAAAGCCCTCGTACCCCTGGCCGGGCTGCCTTTGCTGGCGTGGGCCCTGCAATCCCTCCGGGGCAGCGGCCTGGTGGAAGAGGTGGCGGTGGTGGTCCCTCCCGGGGCCGAGGAGGAAGTCGGGCACCGGGTGCGCGATTTGCCCGGGGAGGCCGGGGCCGTGTGCACGGTGGTACCGGGAGGTGCCCACCGCCAGGAGTCCGTGTCCCGGGGGCTGGCCGCCCTCAGCCCGGCGGTGAGATGGGTGGTGGTCCACGACGTGGCCAGGCCCCTTGCCACCGCCGACCTGGTGGTGCGGGTGGTGGAGGCAGCGCGGGAAGCGGGCGCGGCCCTGGCGGCCGTGCCGGTGGTGGACACCCTCAAGGAGGGCGGTGCCACGGTGAGGCGCACCGTGCCCCGGGAGGGGATGTGGCAGGCTCAGACCCCGCAGGCATTCCGGAGAGACCTGCTCGAGGAAGCCCACCGCCGGGCCCGGGTCGAGGGTTACCTGGGGACGGACGACAGCGTGCTGGTGGAGAGGCTGGGGCACCCGGTGCGGCTGGTGTCCTCCTCCCGCGACAACCTGAAGGTCACGGTAGCCGAGGACCTGGAACTCGCGGAAAGCGTGGTGCGGGGAAGATGGGGAATGCGGGTAGGGATGGGATTTGACATTCATCCTCTGGCGCCGGGCAGGCCCCTGGTGCTGGCCGGGGTGGAGGTCCCTTC
The DNA here is from genome assembly GCA_030019365.1 of Bacillota bacterium. Classification (NCBI taxonomy): domain Bacteria; kingdom Bacillati; phylum Bacillota; species Bacillota bacterium. Next base: position 458,446 of record JASEFA010000002.1, on the reverse strand, counting down.
GCCGGTGGGACTGGCGGGACACTCGGACGGAGACGTGATTTGCCACGCCCTCATGGATGCCCTTCTGGGGGCCGCAGGAGAACGGGACATCGGCTTCTGGTTTCCCCCTTCCGACCCCCGCTTTCGGGGGGCCCACAGCCGCGATTTGCTCGGGCAGGTGGTGGCCGGGCTGGCCGGGCGGGGCCTGGTGCCTGTGAACGCGGACGTCACCGTGGTGGCGGAGGAGCCTCGGCTGGCTCCCTTCATTCCCGCCATGAAAGCCAGCCTGGCGGCGGCCCTGGGAGTGGACGAAGGAATGGTGGCAGTGAAGGCAACCACGGCCGAGGGCCTGGGTGCCCTGGGGCGCAGGGAAGGGATGGCGGCCTGGGCCGTGTGCGCGATGGTGGCCGCGGGGAGGCGGGGGACTTGATCGCCGTCTACGATACCATGAGCCGCAGCAAGCGGGAGCTGCAGGTGCGGGAACCCGGCACGGTGAGCATCTACGTGTGCGGGGTGACCCCATACGACGAGGCCCACATCGGTCACGCCCGCCCCAGCGTGGTCTGGGACGCCATCCGCCGCTATCTGGAGTACCGCGGGTACCGCGTGCATCTGGTGCAGAACTTCACCGACATAGATGACAAGGTGATCGCCCGTGCCCGCGAGCTGGGCAGGGACCCGCTGGAGCTTTCCGGCCACTATGTGGGCCGCTACCTGGAAGACATGGCCGCCCTGGGTGTGAAGCCGGCGGACCACTACCCCCGGGTATCGCAGCACATGTCCGAGATCCTGGAGATGGTGAAGGCACTGGTGGAAAAGGGGTATGCCTACGAGTCGGCGGGCGACGTGTACTTCCGGGTGATCAGCTTCCCCGGCTACGGCAAGCTCTCCGGCCGGAGCGTGGAGGAGTTGCGGGCGGGCGCCCGGGTGGAGCCGGGGGAAGCAAAGGAAAGCCCCGAGGATTTCGCCCTCTGGAAAGCAGCCCGGCCGGGGGAGCCGGCATGGCCCAGCCCCTGGGGGCCGGGTCGCCCCGGCTGGCACATCGAGTGCTCGGCCATGGCCCTGCGCTATCTGGGCAACGGGTTCGACATGCACGGTGGAGGCAACGAGCTCATCTTCCCCCACCACGAGAACGAGATCGCCCAGAGCGAGGCGTTCACCGGGGAGGCTCCCTTCGTACGTTACTGGCTGCACAACGGCCTGGTGACCATGCGGGAAGAGAAGATGTCCAAGTCCCTCAAGAACTTTGTCACCATCCGCGACCTGCTGCGGGAGTTCCCGGCCGGGGCGATCAGAGTCTACCTCCTCTCGGCCCACTACCGGGCACCCCTGGAGTTTGACCCCGCCCGCCTGCAGGAGGCCCGGCGGGCATGGGAGCGTCTCCAGAACGCGGTGCGGTCCCTGGATGAGGTGCTCACCCACGACGTCGCCACCGATCAGGAAGGCCTGGAAGTAGCCGCCGGCATGGGTGCCGGGTCCGACCGGGTCCGGGACCGTTTCCACGCCGCCATGGACGACGACTTCAACACCCCGCAGGCGCTGGCGGCCCTGTTCGACCTGGCCCGGGCCGGTAACTCGGCGGTATCCCTGCTACTGCGGGGAGGGCCTCTCGGGCTGAGCGGAGAGGCCCGAGAAGGGTTGACCCGCGCCCACAGGACTTTCGAGCAACTGGGCGGGGTACTGGGGGTGGTGGCACCGGTGGTAGCGCCGGCGCCGGCGGAGGTGGGCCCCAGGCCGGCAGCGGTGCGTCCCGGCGACCAGGTTCCGGGTGAGCGGGTCGCGGGTGAGCAGGGAGTGTGGTTTGAGGAGCTCCTGGACATCCTGGTGGAGGTCAGAACGCGGGCGCGGCAAGAGAAGAGCTGGGCCCTGGCCGATCTGATCCGGGAAAGGCTGGGCGCGATGGGGATTGCCCTCGAGGACACCCCCCTGGGTACCAGGTGGCGCCTGCGCAGCAGGGAAGGGGGTCCCGTGTGAAGCAGCGGTCGGGAGAGCAGGATTCCCAATCCCTCCTGGCCCCCCGGTTCCGTCCGGTGGGGTCTGGCAGTGCGGACCTGAGCGCCGGGGTGTCGGAACTCTCCCCCCGGGACCTGGCATATGTGGGGGACGCCGTCTTCGAGCTGGCGGTCAGGCAGCACCTGGTGGGGCGTTGCTCTTCCCCGGGAGAGCGGCACCGCGATGCCGTGCGTCGCGTACGGGCGGGGGCCCAGGCCGCCTTCCTCCGCGGCATCGAACCCTATCTCGCCCCCGCTGAGGAGGACCTGGTGCGGCGGGCGCGCAACTTCAAGGGTGCAGCCGTGCCCCGCGGGTCCACTCCCGCTGAGTACCGGGCTAGCACTGCCTTCGAGGCCCTCCTGGGCTACCTGTACCTGAGGGGAGAGAGCGGGCGCCTGCAGGGAATCCTGGCTATGGTGCTGGAAAGGACAGATGCACCGTGATTGTCAAGCTGCTGCGCCACACCCCCGATCCCGAGAGGACGGTGGCGGCTGCCGCCCGTCTCTGCTACTCGGCTTCCGGGGTGGAGACCCTCCTGGACATGGAGACCGGCGAAGTCCGTCGACTCATCGACCTCCTGCGGGAACGGGGACACGAGTCTCCCTTCGAGCACGCCTCCTTCACCTTCGCCGTGGAGGGCATTTCCCGCGCCTGCAGCCATCAGCTGGTGCGTCACCGGCTGGCCTCATACAGCCAGCAATCCCAGAGGTGGGTGAGGAGCGATGCCGCCTGGCACGTGGTGCCTCCTTCCGTGGCCCGGGTACCCGAGGCGGCCCGCCTCTTCGAGGAATTCCTGGACCGGGCGGGCCAGGTGTACCGGGCCCTGACCGCCATGGGCATCCCCAGGGAAGATGCCCGGTACGTGCTTCCCAATGCCGTTGCCACCCGCCTGGTGGTAACCATGAACGCCAGGGAACTCTTCCACGTCTTCCGCCTGCGGTGCTGCCAGCGGGCCCAGTGGGAGATCCGGGCGGTGGCATACCTCATGCTCAGGGAGTGCCGCAAGGTGGCTCCCCTGCTGTTCGAGAAGGCGGGAGCGCCCTGCCAGGTGGACGGTACCTGTCCGGAGGAATGGACGGAGTGCCCGCGCTACCCGGACCGGAGGCGGTCATGACCGGGCGTTTGCCGGGGGATGCCCGGGGCGATACCGCGGCGGGGACGGGCGGGGACGGGGGGCAGATCATCCCGGGGCGGCAGGCCGTGCTGGCAGCTCTGGAAGCAGGGAGGTCCATCCACCGTATCATGGTAGGGGAGGGGGTGGCGGGCCCGCCGGTGACCCGTATCCTGGTCCTGGCCCGGCAGAGGGGTGTGCCGGTGCAGGTGGTGGGCCGCGAGGTGCTGGACGTGCGTGCCGGGGGATTGCCCCATCAGGGCGTGCTGGCGGTGGCGGCCGTGGAGCAGTACCGCACCCTCGAGGAAGTGCTGGCGGGGATCCCGGCCGGGTGCCCTCCTTTGCTGGTAGCCGTGGCTGGGGTGCAGGATCCCGGTAACCTGGGGGCCGTCTGCCGCTCGGCCGAATGTCTGGGAGCCCACGGTGTGGTGATCCCGGTCCGTCGCAGCGCCGGCCTGACGGGCGGAGCGGCAAGGGCGGCAGCGGGTGCCCTGGAGTGGCTCCCGGTAGCCAGGGTGACTAACCTGGCACGGACCCTGAGCGACGTGAAGGGGCGGGGTTTCTGGGTGGTGGGGGCGGAGGCCGATGGCGACACTTTACCCTGGGAGGCGGATTTCACCGTCCCCCTGGTGGTGGTGCTGGGAGGTGAGGAAAAGGGGCTGGGGCATGCGGTGCGCCAGGCGTGCGACCTGGTGGTGCGCATCCCCATCGCGGGGCATGTGCCATCTCTGAACGTGGCCGCCGCTGCGGCCATCCTCCTTTATGAGGTCCGCAGACAGCGGATGTGCGAGACTCCCAGGGGCAGCCCGGAGGTGGGTGGCAGGAGTACTTGCTATGCTGCAGGGCCACATATATAATGGGTAACGGCGGTTTGTCCAATTTTCTACCGTCGGCGTCGCTTCGTGTCCGAAAGGGTGTAATACCTGGGGGGCGATAAGGTGAGCGTTTCTGCCCACAAGGGGACCTTTAGAGAGTACGAGGTGATGCTGGACGAGGAAGTTGTGGAGTACGCACGGGATGGCTGCAGTGCCGCCCTCGAGTACCTGATCAACAAATACAAGAATTTTGTGCGCAGTAAGGCGCGCTCTTATTTCTTGATCGGTGCGGATCGGGAAGACATCATCCAGGAAGGCATGATTGGCCTTTACAAGGCCATCAGAGACTTCCGGGCCGACAAGCTTTCGTCTTTCCGGGCGTTCGCCGAGCTGTGTGTGACCCGGCAGATCATCACGGCCATCAAGACGGCCACCCGGCAAAAACACCTGCCCCTCAACTCCTATGTTTCCCTCAACAAACCCATCTACGATGAGGACTCGGACCGCACGCTCCTCGACGTGATCTCCGGTTCGCGGGTGAGTGACCCCGAGGAGCTGGTGATCAACCGCGAGGAGTTCGGCGACATCGAGGAGAAGATCGGCGAGATCCTGAGCGACCTGGAATGGAAGGTCTTGATGTCCTACCTGGACGGTAAGTCTTATCAGGAGATAGCCGGGGATCTGAACCGGCACGTGAAGTCCATCGACAACGCCCTGCAGAGGGTCAAGCGCAAGCTGGAGCGGTACCTTGACCGGCGCGCCGAGGAGTCCGAGCAGGTCCGGGTCTGACGGCGCGCCGGCAGCCCGCCGGCGCGCCGGGCGCGGTGGCGGGGCCCGATGTACGCAGGCGCGGCACCGGCGGGCGCCGCGGGGCGCCGCCCGTTGCACTTGACCCGAGCAGGCAAAGAAGCTATAATGAGCGTTGGCTGTCGGGCCGGGCTGGCGTGGCTCAACGGAAGAGCGGCTGATTTGTAATCAGCAGGTTGTCGGTTCGAGTCCGACCGCCAGCTCCAGAGGGCGGAGAGGTACCCAAGCGGCCAAAGGGGGCGGTCTGTAAAACCGCTGGCGCAGCCTTCGCTGGTTCGAATCCAGCCCTCTCCACCATCCAATTGAATCGCGTCGCGGGGTAGAGCAGCCAGGTAGCTCGTCGGGCTCATAACCCGGAGGTCGGAGGTTCAAATCCTCCCCCCGCAACCAAGCACATAAGTGGGCTCACATAGCTCAGTCGGCAGAGCGTCGCCTTGGTAAGGCGGAGGTCCCCGGTTCGATCCCGGGTGTGAGCTCCATAAACTTCGGAGAAGCGGCCCCGCGAACGCCAGGCGTGTGCAGGGCCGCTTCCCTTCAATGACCCACGTTGTCCCGTGTGGCTGAGCGTTGCCGGGCTGCCTATTGGCTAGTTGACCTAATCGATACACTAACTTAATATGTGGACAGTCGGTGCGATAGAAGAGGTGGCAGATTGAGGCTCTCGACCCGCAGTCGCTACGCCTGCCGGGCGCTGGTCAGTATCGCCCGGGCTCATGCCCGCGGTCGCCAGGTGCAACTGAAAGGGGTGGCGGCCGAACAGGAGATCTCTGCCGACTACCTGGCCCAGCTGGTAGGCATGCTGAGGTCGGCGGGGCTGGTGACGACCCACCGCGGTACAGGCGGGGGCATTGCGCTGGCCCGCCCGCCACGAGAGGTTACCCTGGCCGATGTGGTGCGGGCAGCCGAGGGATCACTGGCTCCGGTGGAATGCGTGGACCGGCCTGATGTGTGTCCACGGGCCCCCCGCTGTGCCATGCGAGAGGTGTGGGTCCGGCTCACCGATATTGTAGAGAACACACTACGCCAGTACACCCTGGCCGGCCTGGCCGGGCGGCAGGAGGAACTGTCAGGCGAAGCCCCCATGTACTACATCTAGCAGGTTCTGAGGGGCCTGGCCGTCGCTAGCCCTCCTGGAAGAGGGGTGTGGACAGGTAACGCTCGCCGGTGTCGGGCAGTATCACGACGACGAGTTTCCCCTGGTTCTCGGGACGACGGGCTACCGCGACGGCGGCGTGGGTCGCGGCACCGGAGGAGATGCCGGCAAGCAATCCCTCCTCCCGGGCCAGACGCCGGGCCATGTCGAAGGCCTGCTCGTTGGTCACCTGGACGATTTCGTCGACGATGGCCAGGTTGAGCACTGCCGGGACGAAGCCCGCTCCAATCCCCTGGATCTTGTGGGGGCCAGGGCTGCCCCCGGAGAGCACCGGGGAGCCGGCCGGTTCCACGGCTATGGCCTTGAAGGAAGGTTTGCGGGACTTGATTACTTCGGCCACCCCGGTGATGGTACCCCCCGTGCCCACGCCCGCCACCAGTGTATCCACCCGCCCCCCCGTATCCCGCCAGATCTCTTCGGCCGTGGTGCGCCGGTGGATCTCGGGATTGGCCGGGTTGGCAAACTGGTTGGGCATGAAGTACCCGGGCCGCCCGGCAACCAGTTCCTCGGCCCTACGCACTGCCCCCGCCATCCCCTCCGGGCCGGGGGTGAGGATCAGTTCGGCCCCCAGAGCTTTGAGGAGTGCCCGGCGTTCGAGGCTCATGGTCTCGGGCATGGTCAGGATGAGACGGTAGCCTTTGGCCGCGCACACGAAAGCCAGGGCAATCCCGGTATTGCCGCTCGTGGGTTCCACGATCACGGTATCCTCTCCGATCAGGCCTGCCCGTTCTGCCGCTTCTATCATGTTAACTCCGATGCGGTCTTTGACGCTGCCACATGGGTTATAGAACTCGAGCTTCGCCAGCACCGTGGCCACGCATCCCCGGGTCACCCGGTTCAGGCGCACCAGGGGTGTGTTTCCTACGAGCCTGGTGACGTCCTCGTTAATCCGCGTTCCGTCCGCCATCCCCGTAGCCTCCTGAGTTTGTGGAGCTACCCAATTGGTTCGCTCAACTATATAATGTGATCGTGGCGCTGTCAACGGGGCGGCTGCATCGCGGGGGCATCGCATCGCGGGGCGACTTGCCGGGGTTCAGCGCCCGTGGGCACCGCACCAGCTTGGTTTGATCGCGAGCGAGTCTCTGCCGGGAAGGAGGACATACAATGCAGAGTACGTGGGGTGTCCCCTTCCTCACGCCCGACCAGATGGAGCGTTACTCGCGCCACACCCGCCTGGCCGAAGTAGGTGTGGAAGGCCAGAAGCGTCTCCTGGACGCCAGGGTGCTGATCGTAGGTGCGGGGGGCCTGGGTTCGCCTGCTGCCCTGTACCTGGCCGCAGCGGGTGTGGGCACCATCGGCATCGTGGATGGGGATGTGGTGGACCGCTCGAATCTCCAGCGGCAGGTGATCCACGACGATGCCAGCGTGGGCATGCCCAAGACCGAATCCGCCCGGCGACACATCGAAGCGTTGAACTCCGACGTCCGGGTAATTGCCTACCAAACGGTGCTCGACTCGCAAAACGCATTGGAAATCCTCGCCGACTACGACGTGGTGGTAAACGGGTGCGACAACTTCCCCACCAGGTACCTGCTGAGCGATGCCTGCGTGCTCTTGAGGAAGCCTCTGGTTGACGCTGCTATCCTGCGCTTTGAGGGGCAGGCCACCGTGTATGAGCCTGGTAAGGGATGCTACCGCTGCCTGTTCCCGACGCCGCCTCCTCCCGGCAGTGTGCCCAGTTGCGCCGAGGTGGGGATCATCGGTGCGCTGGCGGGCCAGATGGGGACGCTGCAGGCCATGGAGACCATCAAGCTCATCCTCGGGATCGGCAGGACGCTGTCGAACCGGCTGTACATTTACGACGCCCTCGCCGTTGAGCACCACGTCGTCCGGTGGGAGCGCCGGCCCGACTGTCCGGCCTGCGGTGACAACCCGACCATCACGGCCCTCGTCGACTACAAGGAATTCTGCGGCGTACCCGTACCGCACGCTATCCCTGCTCCACCCGCCCCCGGCGGCGGCCTCCCGCAGGCCGCGTCCGGCGTTGCCGCTCCGCGGACTCCCGCGACCGGGGCCGGGGGAGAGACAGCAGACGTTACCCCCCTGCAGGCCGTCGAGCTCCTGGGGCGAGGTGCCCAGCTCATCGACGTACGGGAAGCTCATGAATACGAGCGCGAGCATATTGACCGTTCGCGTCTGATCCCGCTGGGTGAACTGGCGTGGCGCTCGGAAGAGATCGACCCGGAGAGGCCGGCGATCCTGGTGTGTGAGGTCGGGGAGCGGAGCGGCAGAGCGGTACGTGCACTTCGCGACGCGGGGTTTGAGCACGTCTACAATCTGGCCGGCGGTATCATCGCCTGGGTAAACTGGCGCCTGCCCGTGGTGAGGCGCCAGCGCCAGCACGCAACATAGCAGAGCATTGGTCAGCAAGAGGGGCAACAGTTGACCGGACCCCGTTTCGGGGAACTGGCGATCAGAGGCGGTGCTTTTTTGCCGCTGCCCCGTGGCCTGCCGGGAGTTGGCGTTTGGCAGTGGATTGGCAGCTTGGCTTGACAGTGTGTTCACGGCTGTGCTAGAGTTAGGCTTGCGATCGGAGGTGCAGTGCTTGCGGGTTATCGTTACCATGGCCTGTACGGAGTGCAAGGAACGCAACTACACCAGTACCAAGAACAAGAAGAACGATCCCAACCGGCTGGAGTTCAAGAAGTACTGTCGCACCTGCAGGCGCCACACCCTCCACCGCGAGACCAGGTAGTCCCGCTCCCGTCTAGCAGTGCAGGCCCGTAGCTCTAACAGGCAGAGCAGCGGACTCCAAATCCGCGGGTTGGGGGTTCGAATCCCTCCGGGCCTGCCAGTTCATGATTGCGGCAGATTGCCGCTTTAACTTTGTCCTGGGGGGAAGGTAGAGTGGGGGGTAAGGCGGCGATCAAGGAAAAGGTGGGCACCGGGAAAGGAAGACACGCCTCATCATCCGTCCCGACAGCTGCCCGGCGGTCCGCCGCACCCGGGCCCGGGCGGACGTCCCCTGCCCGGACAGTACACTCCCCGGTCGGTAGGGAAGGCGGCAAGCCCGGTGCTCCGGCTCGGGTGCGGGCCCGGCCGCGGGTGGCCCGGGTACGCCTTCTTTCCCCCGAGCAGAGGCTGGTCGCCGCAATCCGCCGCACTTACCGGAACGCCGTAGCCTATTTCCGCGAAACCAGGTTGGAGATGCGGAAGGTGGTGTGGCCGTCCCGGCGGGAGACCATGGTATATACTCTGGTGGTGGTGGCGTCCACCGCCATCGTGGGCCTGGTGATCTGGGTGTTCGATATCGGGCTGAGCGGCCTGCTGAGGCTGATCATCCGGTGACGGGGGTCGAAGTACCAGTCATGAACGAAAAGCGCTGGTACGTCGTGCACACGTACTCGGGATACGAGAACAAGGTGAAGGCCAACCTGGAGAAGCGGGTCAGGTCCATGGGGATGGAGGATCGCATCTTCCGGGTGGTGGTCCCCACCGAGGACGAGATCGAGATCAAGGACGGCAAGCGCAAGATCACCAAGAAGAAGATCTATCCCGGTTACGTCCTGGTGGAAATGATCATGAGCGATGAATCCTGGTACGTGGTGCGCCACACCCCTGGAGTGACGGGTTTCGTGGGCACAGGCCCGCGTCCGCTGCCCCTTTTGGCCGACGAAGTACGCGAACTGCTCCGCCAGATGGGTGACGAGGAACCCAAGCCCAAGGTTCACTACGAGGTGGGGCAGAGCGTGCGGGTCAAGTCAGGGCCCTTTGCGGGCGTCGTGGGTACGGTGCAGGAACTGGTCCCCGAGAAGGGCAAGCTCAGGGTGCTGGTGTCCATATTCGGCCGGGAGACCCCCCTGGAGCTGGATTACGGTCAGGTACAGGAGCTGTAGGAGGTTCGCGTCGATGGCGAAGAAAGTGGTGGCAGTGGTCAAGCTGCAGCTACCGGCGGGCAGGGCGACACCGGCTCCCCCCGTGGGTCCGGCCCTGGCCCAGCACGGCATCAACATCAAGGCCTTCTGCGACGAGTACAACAAGCGCACGGCCGCCCAGGCCGGCACCATCGTCCCGGTGGAGATCACCATCTACCAGGACCGCAGTTTCACCTTCGTCACCAAGGCTCCTCCGGCCTCGGTGCTGTTGCGGGAGGCGGCCCGGGTGGAAAAGGGGTCCGGTGAGCCCAACCGCAACAAGGTGGGGCGCATCAGCCGGCAGCAGTTGCGGGAAATCGCCCAGCGCAAGCTGGCCGAGCTGAATACCCAGGATGTGGAGGCAGCGGAGCGCATCCTGGCCGGTACCGCGCGCAGCATGGGCATCGAGATCGGGGGAGAATGAGCCGGGGCCCGGTCGGGCACAGGTGTGGTAGCGCCGTGGCGGGCGCCCGGCGGCATGCGGCATTCGGGTAGTGGGAGGTCGCGGCGGCGACCGATCATCACCACAGGAGGTTCAGGAGATGGCAAAGCACGGCAAGAGATTCCTCGAGGCCGACAGACAGGTGAGTCGCGCCACCCTGTACGACCCGGCCGAGGCCATGGATGTGGTCAAGAAGACCGCGACGGCCAGGTTCGACGAAACCGTGGAGGTGGCCGTGCGTTTGGGTGTCGACCCGCGCCACGCCGACCAGATGGTGCGGGGGGCGGTGGTCCTGCCCCACGGTACCGGGAAGACCCGGCGGGTGCTGGTCTTCGCCAAGGGGGATAAGGCCAAGGAGGCCGAGGCGGCGGGGGCCGACCACGTGGGCGCCGAAGAGTTGGTCCAGAAGATCCAGGGTGGCTGGCTCGACTTCGATGCCACGGTGGCCACACCGGACATGATGGGCATGGTGGGCCGGCTGGGCCGCATCCTGGGGCCCAAAGGCCTCATGCCCAACCCCAAGACGGGGACGGTTACCTTCGACGTGGCCGCTGCCGTGCGGGAGATCAAGCAGGGCAAGGTCGAGTTCCGGGTGGATAAGACGGGTATCGTACATGTGCCCATCGGGAAGGTCTCGTTCGAGTCCGACCGGCTGCTGGAAAACTTTCACGCCCTCATGGAGGCCATCCTGCGCGCCCGCCCCGCCGCGGCGAAGGGGACTTACGTGCGCACCGTGACAGTATCTTCCACCATGGGCCCTGGCATCCGCATCAACCCGCTGCGGGCCCAGCGGGCCGCCGAGCGACCCGCCTGATTCGCCAGACGGTGGGGAGGCGGGATTTGTCAGTGGGGGTCAAGTCTATGGTCGATCATGAGCAGGCCGCCTGGACGGGGCGGCCCTGCCGTCCTGTGGTGGGCTCCAGGGGGGTGGTGGCCACGGCGCACCCTCTGGCCACCCTGGCGGGGGTGGAGGTGCTGCGGGCAGGAGGGAATGCGGTCGATGCCGCCATCGCCGCCGCCGGCGTGGCGTGCGTGGTGCTACCCCAGATGTGCGGCCCCGGGGGCGACGCCTTCCTCCTGACCTACGAGGCGGAGCGCGGGCGCGTCACCGCCATCTCTGGTTCCGGTCCCGCCCCGCGGGCTGCCTCCCCCGAGGTCTACCGGCAACGGGGGTACCACACCATGCCCCGGGAAGGCATCCTGTCGGTTTCGGTGCCCGGGGCGGTGGACGCCTGGGTCCGCGCCCTGGCCCTGGCGGGAACCCGACCGCTCGCAGAGTTGCTGGAGCCGGCCATTTCATACGCCGAAGAGGGCTTTGTGGTTACTCCTTCCCTGGCGGCGGACATCTGGTCCCAGCGAGTCAAGCTGCAGGCGGACCCCGTCGCCCGCGAGGTGTTCCTGCCGGGGGGCGAACCACCCCGGGCGGGGGAAGTCCTCCGTCAGCCCGACCTGGGCCAATCGCTCCGCCGACTGGCCCGCGATCCCGCCGACCTCTACCGGGGAGAGCTGGCCCGGCGCCTGCTGGCCTGCTCGCAGGCGGGGGGTGGCCTTTTCGCACCGGAGGACCTGGCCTCCTACGCGAGCGAGGTGGGGGAGCCCCTGGCCACCACCTACCGCGGGATGACGGTTTTCCAGACCACCTTTCCTTCCCAGGGTTTTATCCTGCTCGAGGGACTGAACATCCTGGAAGGTTTCGACCTGGGCGTCCCCGACACGGCGACTGCTGTTCACCTGATGGTGGAGGCGCAGAAGCTGGCCTTCGAGGACCGCCTGCGCTTCGCCGGCGACCCCCGCCGCATTCCCTTTCCCCTGGGGCGGCTGCTGAGCAAGGAGTACGCGGCGCGTAGACGCCGGGAAATCGATCCCGACCGGGCGCGTCCGGGCTGGTATCCCGGGGCGGACCGAAGCGACGGTGACACCACCTACCTGGCTGTGGCGGACGGGCGTGGCAACGCGGTATCGCTCATCCAGAGCCTCTCCCTTGCTTTTGGGTCGGGGGTGATGGTGCCCGGGACCGGCATCCTGCTCAACAATCGGGCCGGGCGCGGCTTCACCCTTATGGAGGGGCACCCTAACTGTCTGGGACCGGGTAAGCGCACCGTACATACCCTCAACTGCTACATGGTCTTCCGGGGTGGGGAACTCTGGCTGGTCGGGGGTACTCCGGGAGGAGACGGCCAGCCCCAGTGGAACCTCCAGATCCTGGTCGGCCTCGTGGACCGGGGGTTCGATCCGGCGACGGCGGTGGAGTTCCCGCGGTGGACTTCTTACCCGGCAACCGACCCGGCCCACTGGGGCGAACCCGAGGAGTTGCGGGTGGAGGCGCGCATGCCAGCGGATGTGGTGGCCGAGCTGGAGCGCCGGGGCCACCCCGTGCGCCTGGTGGGGCCGTGGGCAGGTGGGGGCGCCGTGCAACTCGTCTTGCGCGACCCTACCACCGGGGTCCTTACCGGGGTTTCCGACCCCCGGGCCGAGGGCGTGGCCCTCGCCCTGTAATAGCGCCCGCCCTGGCCGGCAACCGCGGGGCTGTGATGCCGTGCGGCGCCGGTTCGGCAGGCTGTCGTCACGCCCTGCGGTGTGCTATCATATGAATAGTCGTGTTACCTAACGGGGAGGGAAGCAGGGATGTGCCAGTCGCGCGTGGTCACTCTTCGTGAGGGACGGGAAGAAGTGGTGATGGACGACGTGGTGACGGTCCGCCCGCAGGATGACCGTCTCTTGCTGCAGGACCTGTACGGACAGGAGAAGGTGATCCGGGCCCGCATCAAAGAATTGCAGTTGATGGATCACCGCATTGTGATCGAAGAGGACTGAGCCTGCAACTCCGCCACCTGGGCCTCCAGGTGTTCCAGCCGGTGGAGGAGGGCGGCCAGAGCCTCTGCCACTGGATCGGGAAGGTCGCCGTGCTCCAGGTCGGGACGGGGGACGGCCTGGCCCTCCCGTCTGACTACCCGCCCGGGCACCCCCACTACGGTGCACCCGGGCGGCACCGGCCTGATCACCACCGCTCCGGCGCCGATCTTGCTGCCCGTGCCCACCCTGATATTGCCCAGCACCTTTGCGCCCGCCGCAATCATGACCCCGTCCTCCACCGTGGGGTGCCGCTTCCCCTTTTCCTTGCCGGTGCCGCCCAGGGTGACCCCCTGGTACAGGGTGACGTCGTCCCCCACCTCGGCCGTCTCTCCGATTACGGTGCCCATGCCGTGGTCGATGAAGACCCGCCGCCCAAACCGGGCCCCGGGGTGGATTTCGATGCCGGTGGCGAAGCGGCCAAGGTGGGAGATGAGCCGGGCCACCACGTACATGCGGCGGCGGTAGAGCCAGTGGGCGATGCGGTGGAGCCAGATGGCGTGGAGCCCGGGATAACACAGGAGCACCTCCAGCAGGTTCTTGGCAGCGGGGTCGCGCTCGAACACGGTCTTCACGTCTTCGCGCAGCCTTTCCCACGCACCCATGGACGACTCTCTGCCCCCTTCCTTTGCGCTGGCATGAGCCCCCGTCCTGCCGGCCCGGCCTGCGGGCGGGGCGGGGGATGAAGCAGAAACCCTTCCGCCCAGGGGCGGAAGGGTTTCTCCGTGGTCCCACCCTGATTGGATCGCGTCTCACGATCCCGCTCAGGGGTCCGTCCGGGTAATCCCGCCGAAGGACGCCCCGTCCGAACCCATCCCTCTAACGGGGGTGGCCGGCAGCACCTACTCTGGTTCGGTGCCGCAGCTCGCGGGGGCACTTTGCCCGTTCCCTCCCGGGCCGCTCACACCTGGCCGGCCCTCTCTGGGGGCGGGGAAGCGGGCTACTCTTCCCGTTCATGGCTTTGTGCCCATTGTACGCACGTGGAGCCCGCCATGTCAACCTCACCTCGTATCCCGGGCATCGTATTCGCGAAACCGCCGGTAGTAGAGCAGGGAGGCTGCCAGGTAAAGGGCGGCCGTAAACACGTAGGGCAGATCGTACCCCCAGCGGGCCATGATCCAGCCCGCGCACAGACTGCTTGCGGCCCGGGCCAGGCTGTCGGCGATGCGCATCAGGCTGGACGTGGTGCCGCGCAGCTGGGGTTCCATGATCTCCATGGAGAAGCTGGCCGCCACCGGGCTGGACATGTTCATGAGGGCGTTGCGGAAGAACATGGCCGTCCCCACCAGCCACAGCCAGGGCGGCACCGCTATCATGAGCAGGAACGGGATGGATGCCACCTGGGTGAAGACCACGGTACGCACCCGGCCCAGTCGGGGGACCAGGGCGGGGGCGAGCAGCCCGGCCACGGCGGTGGCCCCGTTGCTCAGAGACAGGATCAACCCCACCACGGTGGGTGACGCCCCCAGCTTCTTTCTCCCGTAGCGGTCCGAGATCATGCCGGCGGGCAGGGCGCCCACGGCGCCTGCTACCATGCGTCCGGACAGGATGAGCCCCAGGAGCTCCTCTCCGTAACCCAGGCACATGATGTAAAGTCCCTGGGTGGTCATGAAGGCGCCCATGGCCACACTGGACATGGCCCCGGAGACCAGGAACAGGATCGCGTTCCGCTTCACGGGGCCGGGATTCTACGGCGGGCTAAGGGTTTCCTGCCCCGGGGAAGGCAGCCCGCGCCCGGCGCGGGCGGGGCCGCGCAGCAGGCGCATGCTGTTGAGGGTGACCAGCACGGCGGTGCCGCTGTCGCTCAGCACCGCCATCCACAGGTCCAGCCGGCCCAGGGCAAGCAGGACCAGGGCCAGGAGCTTGACGCCCACCGCCAGGGCAACGTTCTGCCCGATGACGTGGAGGGTGCGGCGGCCCAGGGCGACGGCGTCGGGGAGGGTGCCCAGGTCGTCACCCATGAGGGCGACGTCGGCCGTCTCCAGGGCGGCTTCCGTGCCCGCCGCCCCCATGGCCACCCCGAGGGAGGCGGCCGCCAGGGCGGCGGTGTCGTTCACACCGTCCCCCACCATCCCCACTTCGCCGTACCGGGTGCGCAGGTCCCTCACCGCCTGCACCTTTTGCTCGGGAAGCAACTCGTGGCGGACCGAGTCCAGGTCGAGGTCTCGGGCCACCGCCCGCGCAGGCGCCAGGTGGTCCCCGGTGAGCATGGCCAGGTGGCCGATGCCCATCTTCTTCAGGCGCGCCACCGCTTCCCGTGCCCCGGGGCGCACGGTGTCGGCCACGGCCAGGGCTCCCCACACCTCCCCCGCGCATCCCGCCAGCACTGCCGTGGGGCCCGAGGCCTGCAGGGCGGCCGCCCCGCGTGCCACCCCGTCGGGGACCTGCCAGCCTGCGAAGAGGCGGGCGTTGCCGACCAGGCATTCCCGTCCATCAACTCGGGCCCGTGCTCCCAGCCCCGGGATGGCGCGGAAATCCTTCGCTGGGGAGGGTCTGATGCCCCGTTCTCCTGCCTCTCTCACCAGCGCCCGGGCGATGGGGTGCTCGGACGCCGCCTCCACCGCCGCTGCCAGGGCCAGGATTTCTCCCTCGCTGTGACCCGGGCCGGCGATGACCTCCACCAGGCGGGGCGACCCCAGGGTGAGGGTACCGGTCTTGTCGAAAGCCAGCACCCGCAGCCGTCCCATGGCTTCCAGGTGGGTGCCCCCCTTGATCAGGATGCCGCGTCGGGCGGCGGCGGAGATGGCGGCCACGATGGCGGTGGGGGTGGAGATGACCAGGGCACAGGGGCACGATACCAGCAACAGGGCCAGGGCCCGGTACATCCAGGCGTGCCACGGTGCCCCGGTGAGGAGGGGTACCAGGGCCATGGTGGCGGCAGCCGCGATCACCGCGGGAGTGTAATAGCGGGCGAACCTGTCCACCAGGCGCTGGGAGGGGGCTCTGACCTCCTGCGCCTCCTCTACCAGCCGGATCATGCGGGAGAAAGTGCTCTCCGCGGCCCGGTGGGTGACCTCCACCTCCAGGAACCCCTCCCGGTTGATGCTGCCTGCGTACACGCCGTCACCCACGGCCTTGGGCACGGGGAACGCTTCCCCCGTAATGGCCGCCTCGTCCAGGGCGGAACTGCCCGCCACCACGCGGCCGTCCGCGGGAGCCCGGTCCCCGGGGCGCAACAGGAAGACGTCGCCCGGCACCAGGTGTTCGGCGGGCACCTCCACCTCGTCGGTGCCCCGCCGTACCCGCGCGAAACGGGGTGCGGAATCGAGCAGGGCCTCCAGGGACCGCCGGTTGCGTTCGGACACCAGTTCCTCCAGGCCCTCGCCCACGGCGAAGAGCAGCATTACCAGGGCGGCCTCCACCCACTCACCGATGAAGGGTGCGGCAGCCGCGGCCACGGTGACGAGGCCATCGATGTCGAACGACCCCCGCGCCATCCCCCGTATCCCGCGCCCGATGACGGGCCACCCCGACAGGAGGAGCGAGGCGACCAGGGTAACGCGGCCGGGCAGCGCCAGTCCCCGCGCTTCCAGCAGCCAGCCGGCGAGGAGCAGGGCGGCGGCCAGGCCGATGCGGCCCGGGACAGGTGGTCCCTCCCTTTCCCGGGAGGGCGTGTCTGAGGCGCAATGATGACAGGAGTGGGCGTGTTCCACGGTGGTCCCTCCGTCAGTCGTGCTCCACATGGGCCATGCCCTGACTGACCAGGGCCGCCACGTGCTCGTCATCCAGGGAGTAGAAGACCCTCCTGCCCTGGCGGCGGTACCTGACCAGGCGCAGGGCCCGCAGCAGGCGCAGGTGGTAGGAGACCGCCTGCAGGCTCAACCCCACCAGGGCGGCCAGGTCGCAGACGCACATCTCCTCCTGTGACAGGGCGTAGACGACCTTCACCCGGGTGGGATCACCCAGGGCAGAAAACAGCTCCGCCAGCTCGTCCATGCGCCGCAGCTGTTTGCGCAACCGCCGCACCCGCGCCAGGTCGTAAGTGAATACGTCGCACGTATCCCTCTCCGCGGCGGGTGCCCTCTTCTTCACCGGTATCCCGCTCCCTCCGATGGGCCCCCTGGTTCACGCTACCTGGTAGCACCGGCAGTGATGGCGGCCTCCATACTTCCACAACTGTTTAACTCAACCGCTATGATTATAGGCCCTGCCCGGGCCCCCGTCAACCGCTCGTTCTGGGCGCAGGATCTGGGCGCAGGAAGTTGACGGGCGGGGCGAGTTGTGGTAGGGTAGGGGATGTCAGCTTAAGACAGCAGGTGGCCGGTGCGAACGGCCTCAAGGTCCCCGCAGGACGCCTGCCGAGGCTGAGGGTGCATGAGAGATGGGTCCGCTATCGGTGATAGCGGGATCTTTCGCGGGCCCTCGCGCGGCGGCGGGGGCCCGCCTGATTTGACGGTGCATGAGTCGCCGATCTGACGGCGCGTGATTCGCGGGTGCGTCCCCCGGCGGCCTGTGGGTGCGCATCGGGTGCCGGAAGAATCTGCGAAACGGAAAGGGGGGGGAGATGATTGCCCAAACCCGAGAAGGTGGAGACGGTGGTCAACCTCAGGGAGAAGCTCGCCCGGTGCCGGGGCGTGGTGCTGGCCGACTACCGGGGGCTGAACGTGGCGAGCACGACCGAACTGCGCCGGCGCTTCCGGGAGGCGGGGGTGGAATACCGGGTGGTGCGGAACAACCTGTTCCGCCTGGCGGCCCGCGAGGTGGGGGCGACGGGGCTGGACCCTTATCTCGAAGGGCCCACGGCAGTGGCGTTTTCTTACCAGGATCCCGTGGTGGCCGCCCGCGTGCTGCAGGGATTCATCCGCGAGTTCAGGATGCCGCTTGTCAAGGGCGCCTGGGTGGAAGGGCAGGTTGTGGATGCGGAGGGTGTGGCCCGGCTGGCCGAGCTGCCCGCCCGCGAGGTGCTCCTGGCCCGGGTGCTGGGCGGCGTGCAGGCACCCCTGGCGGGCATGGCCGGATGCCTGGCCGGGCTGCTGCGCGGGATGGTAACCGTGCTGGATGCGGTGCGCCGGCAGAGGGAAGATGCGGTCGCGTGATGGGTCTAAGACCATGTGGGGAGGGAATGAGATGTCTAAGATCGAGCAGGTCCTCGAGATTGTCAAGGGCATGACGGTTCTGGAGCTGGCGGAACTGGTGAAGGCGTTCGAGAAGGAGTTCGGGGTGAGCGCAGCCGCGCCGGTGGCGGTGGCGGCCCCTGCGGTCGGGCCGGCGGCGCCGGCGGCAGCCCCTGAGGAGGAAGAGAAGACCGAGTTCGACGTCATCCTGAAGTCATACGGCGACAACAAGCTCCAGGTCATCAAGGTGGTGCGCGAACTCACCGGTCTGGGCCTCAAGGAGGCCAAGGATCTGGTGGACGCCGTCCCCAAGCCCATCAAGGAGAAGGTCAGCAAGGAAGAAGCCGAGTCGGTCAAGAAGAAGATCACCGACGTGGGCGGCGAAGTGGAGATCAAGTGAGGGGGGCCCCGGGGGGACGCCGGGCGGGAGGCGTTCCCCCGGGCCATCGCTTCTGCGCTGCGGGAACGAGGGGAACGAGCTCTCCCTATTGACGGAGCCAGCGCGGTGTGATAAAGTAGCAGGGTGCCGCCCACGGGGGGGCCGGAATAATCCGTACGGTTTGGAGCTACAATAACTTGGCGATGGTTATCGCTTGTGAGCGCAACTAGTGTTCGCCCAGGGGCGAAGCCCGGGAGGGCTTTGCTTTTGGCGTTTTTGGTCGGGATGGAGTGGGAAAAACCGAGGACGGGAGCGTGAAAGCGCATGGCCCTGGCCCTGCAGGCCGGTCGCCGGCAAAGGCGCAACTTCGGGCGCATTTCCGAAGTGCTGGAGATCCCCAACCTCATCGAGATCCAGCAGAACTCCTACGATTGGTTTGTTCGCGAAGGGTTGCGGGAACTCCTGCGTGACATCTCCCCCATCCAGGATTTCACCGGCAACCTGGTGCTGGAGTTCCTGGATCCCGAGCTGGGCAAACCCAAGTACAACGTGGAGGAGTGCAAGGAGAGGGACGTCACCTATGCGGCGCCCCTCAAGGTGAAAGTCAGGCTCATCAACAAGGAGACGGGCGAGGTCAAGGAGCAGCAGGTGTTCATGGGGGATTTTCCCCTCATGACCGACCAGGGTACGTTCGTCATCAACGGGGCGGAACGGGTTGTGGTGAGCCAGCTCGTCCGGTCCCCCGGAGCCTACTTTTCCTCTCAACCGGACCCGGTCTCGGGAGTCACTCTGTACTACGCCACCATCATTCCCAATCGGGGAGCCTGGCTGGAGTTCGAGACCGACTCCTCTGAGGTGGCATGGGTGCGGGTGGATCGCACTCGCAAGTTGCCGGCCACCGTGCTCCTGCGGGCGCTGGGCTATTCGAGCGACAACGACATCCTGGAGCTTTTCGGCGACGACCCCCGGGTCAAGAACACCCTGGAGCGGGACAGCACCAGGTCGACCGATGAAGCCCTGATCGAGATCTACAAGCGCCTGCGGCCGGGGGAACCGCCCACGGTGGAGTCGGCCCGGACGCTGCTCGACTCCCTGTTCTTCGAGTCGCGCCGGTACGACCTGGCCTCCGTGGGCCGGTATAAGCTCAACAAGAAGCTGTCCCTGCGGCGCCGTCTGGTGGGCACCCTGGCCGCCGGCCGGGTGATTGACCCCCGCACCGGCGAGGTGCTCGCCGACCCGGGCAGCGTCATCGACCGCCGTCTGGCGGAGAGGATCGACGCGGCAGGCATCGCCCGGCTGAAGGTGCGGCTTCCCGACGGGGAAGTCATACCGGTGCTGGCCAACGGTGCTCCCGCCCTTGCCGTCAAAACGGTCACCAAAGAGGACATCGTGGCGGTGATATCGTACTTGCTCAACCTGTTCCGGGGGCTGGGCTCGGTGGACGACATCGACCACCTGGGCAACCGCCGGCTCAGGTGCGTGGGCGAGCTTCTGCAGAACCAGTTCCGCATCGGGCTGGCGCGCATGGAGCGCGTGGTCAAGGAGCGCATGACCATCCAGGACGTGGAGTCGGTCACCCCCCAGGTGCTCATCAACATCCGCCCGGTTACTGCGGCGGTGCGGGAGTTCTTCGGGTCCAGCCAGCTCTCCCAGTTCATGGACCAGACCAACCCGCTGGCGGAGCTCACCCACAAGCGGCGGCTGTCCGCCCTCGGCCCCGGTGGCCTCTCCCGCGAGCGGGCCGGGTTCGAGGTGCGGGACGTGCACCACTCCCACTACGGGCGCATGTGCCCCATCGAGACCCCCGAGGGTCCCAACATCGGCCTGATCAGCTCCCTGGCCACCTATGCCCGGGTGAACCCTTACGGGTTCATCGAGGCGCCTTACCGCAGGGTAGACAAGGACCTGGGACGGGTTACGGACGAGGTGGTGTACCTGAGCGCCGATGAGGAGGACGAATGCGTCATCGCCCAGGCCAACGCCGCCGTGAATGCCGACGGCTGCCTGGTGGGGCCCCGGGTGATCGCCCGTTACCGGGGGGACATCGTGTACGTACCGCCCACCGACGTGGATTACATGGACGTCTCCCCGAAGCAGATCGTCTCCGTGGCCACCGCGCTCATCCCCTTCCTGGAGCACGACGACGCCAACCGTGCCCTCATGGGATCCAACATGCAGCGGCAGGCGGTTCCCCTTCTGCGCACGGAAGCCGCCCTGGTGGGGACCGGCCTGGAGTTTCGGGCGGCGTACGACTCGGGCGTGGTGCTGCTGGCCCCCGAGGATGGGGTGGTGGAATCGGTTGCCGCCACCGAGATCAGGGTCAGGTACGACTCCGGCAGGACGGTCACGCACCGGCTCTTGAAGTTTGCCCGCTCCAACCAGGGTACCTGCATGAACCAGCGCCCGGTGGTGGGCAAGGGTGAGCGGGTGAACAAAGGGGACGTCCTGGCCGACGGGGCCTCCACCGATGCGGGCGAACTGGCCCTGGGCCGGAACGTGCTGGTGGCGTTCATGCCCTGGGAGGGTTACAACTACGAGGACGCCATCCTCATCTCCGATGATCTGGTGCAGGAGGACGTGTTCACCTCCATTCACATCGAGGAGTACGAGTGCGACGCCCGCGACACCAAGCTGGGACCGGAGGAGATCACCAGGGAAATCCCCAACGTGGGTGAGGATGTACTGAAGGACCTGGACGAGAGGGGTGTCATCCGCATCGGGGCGGAGGTGCGGCCGGGCGATATCCTGGTGGGCAAGGTGACGCCCAAAGGCGAGACCGAGCTCACCGCCGAAGAGCGCCTGCTGCGGGCCATATTCGGCGAAAAGGCCCGGGAAGTGCGGGACACCTCACTGCGTGTCCCCCACGGGGAGTCCGGTGTGGTGGTGGACGTGAAGGTGTTCTCCCGGGAGCGGGGAGACGAGCTGCCGCCCGGCGTGAACCAGCTGGTGCGGGTGTATGTGGCGCAGAAGCGTAAGATCTCCGTGGGCGACAAGATGGCAGGGCGCCACGGCAACAAGGGTGTCATCGCCCGCATCCTCCCCCAGGAGGACATGCCGTTTTTACCTGACGGTACTCCGGTGCAGGTTGTGCTGAACCCCCTGGGGGTGCCGTCGCGCATGAATCTGGGGCAGATTCTGGAGGCCCACCTGGGCTGGGCGGCCCGGGTGCTGGGGCTTGATGTGGCCTCCCCGGTGTTCGATGGCGCCCGCCAGGATGAGATCCTGGATCTGCTTGAGCAGGCGGGGCTACCCCGCTCGGGGAAGATCACCCTGCGTGACGGTCGCACCGGCCAGTCCTTCGACCAGGATGTATGCGTGGGATACCTCTACATGATGAAGCTGGCCCACCTGGTGGACGACAAGATCCATGCCCGCTCCACGGGTCCCTACTCCCTGGTTACCCAGCAGCCCCTGGGCGGGAAGGCGCAGTTCGGGGGCCAGCGGTTCGGGGAAATGGAGGTATGGGCGCTGGAGGCGTACGGTGCCGCCTACACCTTGCAGGAGCTGCTCACCGTCAAGTCGGACGATGTTCTGGGGCGGGTGCGCACGTACGAGGCCATCGTCAAGGGCGAGAACGTACCCGAGCCCGGCGTGCCCGAGTCCTTCAAGGTCCTCATCAAAGAACTGCAGAGCCTGGCCCTGGACGTGCGTGTCCTGGACGAGGAGGGGCGTGACATCGAGCTCAAGGAAGTCGAGGATGAGATGGAGGCCCGCCCGAGCGCGCGCCGCCTGGAGCGCGAGGTGGCGGGACCGGTTGAAGATGCGGGCGAGATAGGCGAAGAAACGATATACGCCGACGCAGATGAGGAGCTGGAAGAAGCCGAAAGCCTGGAAGAAGTGGAGACCTACGAAGCGGCGCCGGCCGCCCTCGCCTCCGGCGGGCGCATGGGGGCCTCGGACGGTGACGACGACCTTTCCGAGAGCCTGGAGGAGCTGCGGGAGGCCGAGGCCCGCGACGAAGAGGACGAGGAGTAAGGCGAAGGGAGCGAGCGCGTTGCTGGACGTGAACTTCTTCGATTCCATCCGCATCGGGCTGGCCTCTCCCGACCAGATCCGCGCCTGGTCCCGGGGCGAGGTGAAGAAACCGGAGACCATCAACTACCGCACCCTTAAGCCGGAGCGTGATGGCCTGTTCTGCGAGCGCATCTTCGGACCCACCCGGGACTGGGAGTGCCACTGCGGCAAGTACAAGCGGGTCCGGTACAAGGGAGTCATCTGCGACCGCTGCGGCGTGGAAGTGACCCGGGCCAAGGTGCGGCGGGAACGCATGGGCCACATCGAACTGGCGGCCCCGGTCTCGCACATCTGGTACTTCAAGGGTATCCCCAGCCGGATGGGACTCCTGCTGGACATCTCCCCGCGGGCACTGGAGAAGGTGCTTTACTTCGCCGCCTATATCGTGACCGACCCTGGTACCACGCCGCTTCTGGAGAGGCAGCTCCTCACCGAAGCCGAGTACCGGGAGTCAAGGGAGAAGTACGGCCACAACTTCGAGGCCCGCATGGGAGCGGAGGCCATCAAGAAGCTGCTGGAGCAGATTGACCTGGACGAGCTGGCGACGGAGCTGCGTCACGAGGCGACTACCGCCACCGGCCAGCGCAAGGTGCGCGCCATCCGCCGCCTGGAGGTGGTGGAGGCGTTCCGCAAGTCAGGGAACCGTCCCGAGTGGATGGTCCTCGAGGCCATCCCCGTCATCCCGCCCGAGTTGCGCCCCATGGTGCAGCTGGACGGCGGGCGTTTCGCCACCTCGGATCTCAACGATCTCTACCGGAGGGTCATCAACCGCAACAATCGCCTCAAGAGACTTCTCGACCTGGGAGCCCCGGACATCATCGTGCGCAACGAGAAGCGCATGTTGCAGGAGGCGGTGGACGCCCTGATCGACAACGGCCGCCGGGGTCGGCCGGTGACGGGGCCGGGTAACCGTGCCCTCAAGTCCCTCTCGGACATGCTCAAGGGCAAGCAGGGGCGGTTCCGGCAGAACCTCCTGGGCAAGCGGGTGGACTACTCGGGCCGCTCCGTGATCGTGGTAGGGCCGCGCCTGAGGCTCTACCAGTGCGGTCTACCCAAGGAGATGGCTCTGGAGCTGTTCAAGCCCTTCGTGATGAAGAGGCTGGTGAAGGACGGCCAGGCTCACAACATCAAGAGCGCCAAGCGCATGGTGGAGCGGGCCCGACCGGAAGTGTGGGACGTCCTGGAGGACATCATCAAGGAACACCCGGTGCTCCTCAACCGGGCCCCCACTCTGCACCGGCTGGGCATCCAGGCTTTCGAGCCGGTGCTGGTGGAAGGGCGGGCCATCCAGATCCACCCCCTGGTGTGTACGGCTTATAATGCCGACTTCGACGGCGACCAGATGGCGGTGCACGTGCCCCTTTCCGCGGAAGGCCAGTCCGAGGCGCGCATCCTCATGCTTTCTGTGAACAACCTGCTCAACCCCAAGGACGGGTCGCCCGTGGTCACCCCCACCCAGGACATGGTGCTGGGGTCTTACTGGCTCACCGTGGACCGGGAGGGGGACAGGGGCGAGGGTGGAGTGTTCGCCTCTGTGGAGGAGGCCATCATGGCCCACGAGCACGGATACCTGGGGCTGCACGCGCGCATCCAGGTGCGCATGGGCGGTCGGCGGGTTTCCACCACTCTGGGGCGCCTGCTTTTCTGCGAGAGGCTGCCCGAGGAGATGCGACCCCGGTATTACGAGCGGGTGGTCGACCGCAAGGCGCTGGGCGAGATTGTGACCCGGTGCTATCACCAGTTCGGGAACACGCGCACCGCCGAGGTGCTGGACGGGATCAAGGAGCTGGCTTTCTCCGCTGCCACCCGGGCGGGCATAACCATCGCCGTGGGCGATGTCACCATGCCCCCGGATAAGGCGGAGTTGCTGGACAGGGGCCAGCGCGATGTGGACATGGTGGAGGAGCAGTATCGCCGCGGTCTCATCTCGGACGAGGAACGGTACCGCAAGGTCATCGACATCTGGGAGCGGACCAAGGAGGATGTCACCCAGTCACAGCTGGCCCACATGGATAAGTTCAACCCGGTCTTCATGATGGCGCACTCGGGTGCGCGGGGCAATGTGCAGCAGATGTCCCAGCTCGGGGGTATGCGCGGGGTCATGGTGGACCCCACCGGGCGGGTCATCGAGGTCCCCGTACGGTCGTCCTTCCGCGAGGGTCTCAGCGTGCTGGAGTACTTCACCTCCACCCACGGCGCCCGCAAGGGGCTGGCCGACACCGCCCTGCGCACGGCGGACTCCGGGTACCTCACCCGACGCCTGGTGGACGTCGCTCAGGACGTCATCGTGCGCGAAGAGGATTGCGGCACCGAGGAAGGTATAGTGATCCAGGCCCCGGCCGGGGAGACCCTGGAGAGCGTGCGTTCCCGCATCGTCGGCCGCTGCGCCCTCGAGGACATCGCCCACCCCGAAACCGGGGAGGTGCTGGTGGGGGCCAATCAGGAGATCCGGGAACCGGACTTCGCCCGCCTGATGGAGGCCGGTGTCCCATCCGTCAAGATCCGGTCGGTGTTCACCTGCAAGACCCGCCACGGGGTATGCGTGCGCTGTTACGGGCGCAACCTGGCCACCGGCTACCTGGTGGAACCGGGTGAATCGGTGGGGATCATAGCGGCCCAGTCCATCGGCGAACCCGGTACCCAGTTGACCATGCGCACCTTCCACATCGGAGGTGTGGCGGCCGAGGATATCACCCAGGGTCTGCCCAGGGTGGAGGAGCTGTTCGAGGCCCGTCGCCCCAAGGGCCAGGCCCTCATCGCCGAGGTGGGCGGCACCGTGCGCATCAGCGAAGGCAAGAACAGGCGGGAGCTGGAAATAGTCGGCGACGACGGCGAGGGGCTGGCGACCTACGGCGTCCCGTACGGTAGCCGCCTCAAGGTGCAGGAGGGCGACCAGGTGGAGCCGGGCGACGAGCTCACCGAGGGCTCCATCAACCCTCACGACCTGCTCCGGGTGAAGGGCCTGCGGGCGGTGGAGCAGTACCTCCTGTCGGAAGTGCAGCGGGTGTACCGCATGCAGGGTGTGGACATCAACGACAAACACATCGAGATCATTATCCGCCAGATGCTGCGGCGGGTGCGGGTGGACGACCCGGGTGACACCGACCTTCTGAACGGCCAGTTCGCCGACATGTGGGAGTTCGAAGCGGAGAATGCCCGCGTGCTGGAAGAGGGCGGTCAGCCCGCCGTGGCGCGGCCGATGCTGATGGGGATCACCAAGGCTTCCCTGGCGACGGACTCCTTCCTGGCGGCGGCGTCCTTCCAGGAGACCACCAGGGTGCTCACCGAGGCCGCCATCAAGGGGAAGCAGGACGCTCTCATCGGGCTGAAGGAGAATGTGATCATAGGCAAGCTGATCCCGGCGGGTACGGGGATGAGCCGCTACCGTCGCCTGGAGGTGGTAAAGCTGGCGCAGCCTCCCGTTCTGCCTCAGGAAGAAGCTACCGAGGCCTGGGCGCCGGAGGAAATGGAGGCGGACTGGACGCAAGAGCTGGAAGCGGAGGGCGAAGCAGGTTCGGACTGAGACGGGCGCAGGTAGGGTGGTGCCGGAGAACCGGTGCGCCGGCTCTCACATTGACAGCGATGCCGGCGGATGCTACAATCACAAAGTGTGCTCCGGGAGGGTTATGGCTTGACCCTGGACGATCTCAAGGCGGCCCGGAGGCGCACGGTGGGTACCAAGCAGACCTTGCGGGCCGTAGAAAAAGGGAACGTCCTGTGCGTATTCTTGGCCAGGGACGCGGAAGAGCGCGTGGTATCGGATCTGGTCAGGATGTGCCAGGAGAAAGGAACCCCCGTGGAATGGGTCGATTTCATGGCCCTCCTGGGGAAGGCATGCGGAATACAGGTGGGGGCGGCGTCGGCCGCCATCCTGAAGTAGGAAGTGAGGTGATGGAGTGCCCACCTTCAATCAGCTGGTGAGGCTGGGGAGGGAGACTCCCCGGCGCAAGTCCAAGTCGCCCGCCCTGCAGGGGAACCCCCAGAAGCGGGGCGTGTGCACGCGTGTGGGTACGGTTACTCCCAAGAAGCCCAACTCCGCCCTGCGTAAGATCGCCCGGGTGCGGCTATCCAACGGGGTGGAGGTAACCGCCTATATCCCCGGCATCGGTCACAACCTGCAGGAGCACTCCGTGGTGCTGGTGCGGGGCGGCCGCGTCAAGGACCTGCCGGGCGTGCGCTACCACATCATCCGCGGTACCCTGGATGCCGGCGGGGTGCAGAAGCGCATGCGCGGTCGCTCCAAGTACGGGGCCAAGCGGCCCAAGAAGTAGGTGAAGGCGGATGCCGAGGCGAGGAAGGGTCCCCCGGCGGAGCATGGCTGGTGATCCCATGTACGGCAGCGAGATGGTTGCCCGCCTGATCAACAACATGATGTGGGACGGCAAGAAGTCCGTGGCGGAGAACATCGTGTACCGGGCCTTCGACATCGTGGGCAAGAAATCGGGCCGTGATCCTCTGGAGGTGTTCGAGCAGGCGCTCAAGAACGCCATGCCGTCCCTGGAGGTACGGCCGCGCCGGGTCGGGGGTGCCACTTACCAGGTCCCCATCGAGGTCAGGCCCGAGCGCCGGGTGTCGCTGGGCATGCGCTGGCTGGTGCAGTTTGCCCGCGGGCGGAACGAGCGCACCATGATAGAGCGCCTGGCGGGGGAAATCCTGGATGCTTCCGCCGGCCAGGGAGGCACCGTCAAGAAGAAGGAAGACACCCACCGCATGGCGGAAGCCAACCGGGCGTTTGCCCACTACCGCTGGTGACCACAGTCCGACGGGGGCGGGGCTCCACCGGCGGCGGCGCCTGAGGCGGCCGGACCTGAAGGGCAGAGGACGTATCGAGTACCCACAGCAGGAAGCGCTAGAAAGGAGGGATGGAGATGCCCAGGGAATACCCGCTGGAGAAGACGCGCAACATTGGAATAGCAGCTCACATCGACGCCGGCAAAACCACCACCACCGAGCGCATCCTGTTCTACACCGGCAGGGTGCACCGCATGGGTGAGGTGGACGAAGGCTCCGCTACCATGGACTGGATGGTGCAGGAGCAAGAGAGGGGCATCACCATCACCTCCGCGGCCACTACCTGCTACTGGAAGGGCCACCGGGTCAACATCATAGACACGCCCGGCCACGTGGATTTCACGGTGGAGGTCGAGCGCTCCCTCCGGGTCCTGGACGGTGTGATCGCCATTTTCTGCGCCAAGGGTGGCGTGGAACCCCAATCGGAGACCGTCTGGCGGCAGGCGGACCGCTACGCGGTCCCGCGTATTGCTTACGTAAACAAGATGGACACCGTGGGGGCCGACTTCTTCCGGGTGGTGGAGGAGATGCGGACCCGCCTGGGAGCTCGCCCCGTGCCGGTGCAGGTGCCCATCGGGGTGGAAGACTGCTTCCAGGGTGTGGTCGACCTCGTCTCCCAGGAAGCCATCATCTACGTAGACGAGCTGGGTACCCGGAGCGAAGTCACCGCCATCCCGGCCGAGCTGGCCGACCACGTCAATACCTGGCGGGATAAACTGGTTGAGGCTTGCTGCGATTTCGATGAGGAGATCATGGCGCGTTATCTGGAAGGGGAGCCCGTGGAACCCGACCGCATCAGGCAGGCACTGCGGCGGGGGACACTGGCCAACCGGGTCGTGCCCGTGCTCTGCGGGGCGTCTTACCGCAACAAGGG
The DNA here is from genome assembly GCA_030019365.1 of Bacillota bacterium. Taxonomy (NCBI): domain Bacteria; kingdom Bacillati; phylum Bacillota; species Bacillota bacterium. Next base: position 430,331 of record JASEFA010000002.1, on the reverse strand, counting down.
CGTGCAACCCCTGCTGGATGCCGTCGTGTACTACCTGCCTTCCCCCTTCGACGTCCCCGCGGTGTGGGGCGTCAACCCGCGCACCGGCGAAGAGGAGGAGCGGGCGGTGAGCGACGATGCTCCTCTGTGCGCCCTCGCCTTCAAGGTGATGGCTGATCCCCACGTGGGCAAGCTTACCTTCCTGCGGGTGTATTCCGGCACGCTGAGCGCCGGCTCCTATGTGTACAACGCCACCCGCGGCATCAAGGAGCGGGTGGGCAGGGTGCTCTACATGCACGCCAACCACCGGGAGGACACCCGCCAGGCCTACGCGGGCGACATCGCCGCCGCGGTGGGACTGAAGGATACCAGCACCGGAGATACCCTGGGCCCGGAGGAGTATCCCCTGGTGCTGGAGCCCATGACTTTCCCCGAGCCGGTCATCTCGGTGGCCATCGAGCCACGCACCCGGGCCGACCAGGACCGCCTGGGCGTTTCGCTGGCCCGGCTGTCGGAAGAGGACCCCACCTTCCGGGTGCGGGTGGATCCCGAGACGGGGCAGACCCTGATCTCAGGTATGGGAGAGTTGCACCTGGAGATCATAGCGGATCGCCTGCTGCGGGAGTTCAGGGTGGAGGCCAATGTGGGCCGCCCCCAGGTCGCATACAAGGAAACCATCACCGCTTCCGCGGAGGCGGAGGGGAAGTGGATCAAGCAGACCGGCGGCCGCGGGCAGTACGGTCACGTCTGGCTGCGGGCGGAACCTTTGCCTCGCGGGGCGGGGTTCGTGTTCGAGGACCGCATCGTGGGCGGTGCGGTACCCAGGGAATTCATCCCGGCGGTGGAGGCGGGTGTACGGGAAGCCCTGGCCGGCGGGGTGCTGGCCGGCTACCCGGTTATCGACGTGCGGGTGACCCTGTTCGACGGGTCTTACCACGAGGTGGATTCATCGGAAGTGGCGTTCAAGCTCGCGGCGGCGCAGGCCTTCCGCTCGGCGGCGGAAAGGGGCGCCCCCGTGCTGCTGGAGCCGGTGATGAGGGTGGAGGTGGTGGTCCCGGAGGCGTACATGGGGGATGTGATGGGAGACGTGTCGGCCCGCAGGGGCCACATTGAGGGCCTGGAAGCCCGCGGTAACGCCCAGGTGATCCGGGGGACGGTCCCGCTGGCGGAGATGTTCGGTTACGCTACGGACCTGAGATCCCTCACCCAGGGGAGGGGGACGTACACCATGCAGTTCGATTCCTACCAGCCCGTCCCACCCCAGGTACTGGAGGGTATACTGGCGCGGTCGGGATACCGCAGCCGAGTCTAGAAGGGGGAAGGAATCTTGGGTAAGAAGAAGTTCGAGCGCACCAAGCCCCACGTGAACGTGGGCACCATCGGGCACATCGACCACGGCAAGACCACGCTGACGGCAGCGATCACCAAGGCGCTGGCCCAGCACGGCATGGCGGAGTACGTGCCCTTCGAGCAGATCGACAAGGCACCGGAGGAGAAGGCGCGCGGCATCACCATCAACACCGCCCACGTGGAATACGAGACACCCAAGCGGCACTATGCCCACGTGGACTGCCCGGGCCACGCTGACTACATCAAGAACATGATCACCGGCGCGGCGCAGATGGACGGGGCCATCCTGGTGGTTTCCGCCCCCGACGGGCCCATGCCCCAGACCCGGGAGCACGTGCTGCTGGCCCGCCAGGTGGAGGTTCCCTCCATGGTGGTGTTCCTCAACAAGGTGGACATGGTCGACGACGCCGAGATCCTGGAGCTGTCGGAGCTGGAAGTCCGGGAGGTGCTGACCAAGTACAACTTCCCGGGCGACGACACTCCCGTCATCAAGGGCTCGGCCCTGAAGGCCCTCGAGTGTGGGTGTGGCAAGCGGGAGTGCCAGTGGTGCGGGAAGATCTGGGAGCTCCTGGACGCCGTTGACGACTTCATCCCCACCCCCGTACGCGAGGTCGACAAGCCCTTCCTGATGCCGGTGGAAGACGTCTTCTCCATCACCGGCCGCGGTACCGTGGCCACCGGCCGGGTGGAGCGGGGCCGGGTGAAGGTGGGCGACGAGGTAGAGATCGTGGGGTTTGCCGACCGGCCGCGCAAGACGGTGGCCACCGGTGTGGAGATGTTCCGCAAGACCCTGGACGAAGCCGTGGCGGGCGACAACATCGGGGTGCTGCTGCGGGGCATCGATAAGGATGAGGTGGAGCGGGGTCACGTCCTGGCCAAGCCCGGTTCCATCAAGCCGCACACCCGCTTCGCGGCGGAGGTGTACGTGCTCACCAAGGAGGAAGGCGGCCGTCACACCCCCTTCTTCCCCGGATATCGGCCCCAGTTCTACTTTCGTACCACCGACGTCACCGGCACCATCAAGCTCCCCGAGGGCGTGGAGATGGTCATGCCCGGCGACAACATCAACATGGAAGTGGAGCTAATCACCCCCATCGCCATTGAGGGCGGGTTGCGCTTCGCCATCCGCGAGGGTGGACGCACGGTGGGGGCCGGGGTAGTGACGGGCGTCCACGAGTGAGGAGGGGCGGCATGCCCGGTCAGAAGATACGCATCAAGCTACGGGCCTTCGACCATAAGATACTGGACCAGTCGGCGGAACGCATCGTGGACACGGCGCGGCGGACGGGGGCCAGGGTGTCTGGCCCCATCCCCCTGCCCACCGAACGCAAGGTTTTCACCGTGCTGGTGGCTCCCAACGGGGAAAAGGACCACCGGGAGCAGTTCGAGATGCGTACCCACAGGCGTCTCATCGACATCCTGGAGCCCAACCAGCGTACGGTGGACGCCCTCATGCGCCTGGATCTCCCCGCCGGCGTAGACATCGAGATCAGGCAGTAGCCGGGGGTGATGACGGTGAAGGGGATCCTGGGTAGAAAGCTGGGTATGACCCAGGTGTTCGACGATGCCGGCCGGGCAATACCGGTGACCGTGGTCAGGGCCGGGCCGTGCGTGGTGGTGCAGAAGCGCACCGCAGCCCGGGACGGCTACAAGGCCGTCCAGTTGGGGTTCGAAGAGGTGAAGGAGAGCCGCCTGAACCGGCCTCTGCGGGGGCACCTGGCCCGGGCAGGTGTGCGGCCGCTGCGGGTGCTCCGGGAGATGCGGGTGGAAGAGCCCGAGGCGTATCAGGTGGGTCAGGAGATCAAGGCGGACCTGTTCAAGCCTGGCGAACGGGTGGATGTAACGGGGATCAGCAAGGGCAAGGGGTTCGCCGGCGGTGTCCGGCGCTGGGGCTTCGGCCGCGGTCCCATGGCCCACGGTTCCAAGTACCACCGCGGCACGGGCAGCCTGGCCACCGGCGGGCGCATGTCGGGCGGTGGCGGGCGGGTGTTCCCGGGGCGGAAGATGCCCGGCCACCTGGGTGCCGAGAAAGTGACGGTACAGAACCTGCGCGTGGAACGCGTCGATCCCGAGCACGGCCTGCTCCTCGTGCGGGGAGCGGTGCCGGGGCCCCGCGGAGGTCTGGTGTTCGTAAGAAGTGCCGTCAAGGGGTAGTTGGCCATGTTACAGGTACCGGTTGTCAATCGAGATGGCGTACAGGTAGGAGAAATCGAGGTGGCCGGGCGGGTCTTCGGTCAGGAGCCCAACGAGCACCTCATGCACGCCGCGGTGGTGGCCCACCTGGCCCGCAGGCGGGTGGGGACGGCGTCCACCCTCACCCGGGCCGAGGTCTCCGGGGGCGGGCGCAAGCCCTGGCGCCAGAAGGGCACCGGACGGGCCCGCCACGGCAGCATCCGGTCTCCCCTGTGGCGAAAGGGCGGGGTGGCGTTCGGGCCCAAGCCCCGCGACTACGGGTTCTCCATCCCCGTGAAGGCGCGGCGACAGGCCCTGCGCAGCGCCCTTTCCGCGCGGGTACGGGAGGGGGCTGTCAGGGTGGTGCAGGATCTGTCGCTGGAAGAACCGAAGACGCGCACCCTGGCCGGGATGCTGAAGAGGCTGGGGGCCACCGGCTCCACCCTGATCGTGACCGCCGCCCGGGACCGCAACCTGGAGCTTTCCGCGCGCAACATCCCGGGCGTGGATACGGCTGTGGCCCACCAGCTCCACACCTATCAGGTGCTGGACCACGACCTCTTGCTCTTCAGCCCGGAGGCGGTGGCGCGGGTGGAGGAGGTCCTGTCGTGAAGGACATCCACGACGTCATCATCCGTCCCATAGTATCGGAGAAATCCAACGCCCTCATGGGTCAGGGGAAGTACACCTTCGTGGTGCATCCCCGCGCCACCAAGGTACAGGTCCGCCAGGCGGTGGAGGAGCTGTTCCGGGTGAAGGTGCGGTCCGTGAACACCTCCCGCTACCGGGGAAAGCCCCGGCGCTTGGGGGTGCATCGGGGACGGACTCCCGCCTGGAAGAAGGCTGTGGTGACTCTGGCTCCCGGAGAGAAGATCCAGCTCTTCGAGGGCATGTAGGAATGGAGGTCTGGGTCTATGCCCGTGAGGGGCTTTAAGCCGACCACGCCCGGGCGCCGGCAGATGACAGTGCTGGCGTTCGACGAGATCACCGGCAAGGAACCCGAGAAGTCGCTGCTCGTGCGGCTGCACCGGCATGCGGGTCGCAACTTCCAGGGACGCGTTACCGTGCGCCACCGGGGAGGAGGCCGCCGGCGCTTCTACCGGCTGGTTGACTTCCGCCGCGACAAGGAAGGTGTCCCGGCCCGGGTGGCTGCCATCCAATACGATCCCAACCGGTCCGCTCACATCGCCCTGCTCCACTACGCCGACGGTGAAAAGCGGTACGTGCTGGCGCCCCTGGGGCTCAGGGCGGGCGATCGAGTGGAGGCAGGGCCGGCTGCCGACATCAGGCCCGGTAATACCCTGCCCCTGGCCAACATCCCGGTGGGCACGGTGGTGCACAACATCGAGCTCACCCCCGGTAAGGGCGGCCAGGTGGCGCGGGCGGCGGGGGCCGCTGCCCAGGTGATGGCCAAGGAAGGGGGATTTGCCCTCCTCCGCCTCCCCTCGGGGGAGCAGCGCCTCTTCCCCCTGGGGTGCCGGGCCACCGTGGGCCAGGTGGGCAACCTGGACCACGAGAACGTATCCCTGGGTAAGGCCGGCCGGAAGCGCTGGCTGGGCATTCGCCCCACCACGCGCGGCGCGGTGATGAACCCGGTGGATCACCCCCACGGCGGCGGGGAGGGCAAGGCGCCCGTCGGGCACCCCGGTCCCCTGACCCCCTGGGGCAAGCCCACCTTGGGGCACAAGACCCGGAAGAAGAACAAGCCGTCCGACCGGTTGATCGTGAAGCGGCGCCGCGGTTAGGAGGAAGAAGATGGGCCGTTCCAGCAAGAAGGGTCCCTACGTGGACGGGAAGCTCCTGGAAAAGATAGTGGCGCTGAACAGGAGGGCGGAGAAGCGGGTGATCAAGACCTGGGCCCGCGCCTGCACCATCGTCCCCGAGATGGTGGGCCACACCGTTGCCGTGTACGACGGGCGCAAGCACGTCCCCGTGTACGTTACCGAGGAAATGGTGGGACACAAGCTGGGCGAGTTTGCTCCCACCCGCATGTTCCGCGGCCATGGCGCCCATACCGAGCGCTCCACGGCCCTGAAGTGAGGGAGGAAGAGGGATGGCGAAGAAGACAGCCAGGGCGGAATCGGCGCGGGCTGCGGCGCGCTTCGTGCGGCTCTCTCCTACCAAGGTGAACCTGGTGCTCAGGCTGGTGCGGGGCAAGCCGGTGGACGAGGCGCTCTCCATCCTGCGCTTCTCCCCGCGCCGGGCGGCGCGCGCCGTGGCGAAGGTCCTGCGCTCGGCCGCGGCCAACGCAGAGAACAACTTCGACATGGAACGCAAGAGCCTGTACGTGGCGGAGGCTCTGGTGGGGCCCGGTCCCGTCCTCAAACGCTGGCATCCCCGCATGCGGGGGCAGGCGTTCCCCATCCTGCGGCGCACCTGTCACATCACCATGGTGGTGCGGGAACGGGAGGGCGACTGATGGGCCAGAAGGTGCATCCCAAGGTGTTCCGCATAGGGATCAACAAGGACTGGGACTCCCGCTGGATCGTCCCCAAGAAGCAGTTCGCGGACGTCCTGCACGAGGATCACAGGATCCGCCGGTTCATCAAGGAAAGGCTGTACGCGGCCGGCATCTCCCGGGTGGAGATCGAACGGGCCGCCAACCGGCTGCGCATCACCATTCACACAGGTAAGCCCGGCCTGGTGATCGGCCAGGGCGGCACCCGGGTGGAGGAGTTGCGCAAGCAACTGGAAGCCCTGACAGGGAAGCACGTCTCCATCAACATCGCGGAAGTGAAGGTGGGGGACCTGGACGCCCAGCTGGTGGCGGAGAGCATTGCCTCCCAGCTGGAGAAGCGCATCTCCCACCGGCGGGCCATGAAGTCCGCCGTCGGCCGGGCCATGCGGGCGGGAGCCAAAGGGGTCAGGATCATCGTCTCCGGTCGCATCGCCGGCGCTGAAATCGCCCGGCGGGAGCGGGCCAGCGAGGGCAAGGTCCCGCTGGGGACACTGCGGGCGGACGTCGACTACGGGTTCGCGGAGGCCCGCACCACGTACGGCCAGATCGGGGTCAAGGTGTGGATCTACAAGGGCGAGATCCTGCCCGACCGCCGGCGGACCGTGGAGAGGGGGGCCTGACCCGTGCTTAGCCCCAAGCGCGTGAAGTGGCGCAGGCAGCACCGGGGCCGCAGGAAGGGTGCCGCGTACTCCGGGAACGAGGTGCTCTACGGTGAGTTCGGGCTGCAGGCCCTGGAGCCGGCCTGGATCACCGACCGCCAGATCGAGGCGGCGCGCGTGGCCATCACCAGGTTCATGCGGCGCGGCGGCAAGGTGTGGATCAAGATCTTCCCCGACAAGCCGGTGACGGCCAAGCCGGCGGAGACCCGCATGGGGAGCGGCAAGGGGAACCCGGAATACTGGGTGGCAGTGGTGAAGCCGGGACGCATCCTCTTCGAGGTGGCGGGGGTGGATGAGGCCGTCGCCCGAGAGGCCATGCGCCTGGCCGGCCACAAGCTGCCCATCAGAACCCGCTTCGTGAAGCGGGAGGAAGTGGTGCCCGCATCGGGCGGTGAGGCTCAATGAAGGCCAGGGATATCCGAGAAATGACGGCCGAGGAACTGGAGGCCAGGCTGAAGGACCTGAAGGGTGAGCTGTTCAACCTGCGCTTTCAGATGGCCACCGGGCAACTGGATAACATCATGCGCATCCGCCAGGTACGCAAGGACATCGCCCGCGTGAAGACGGTGATGCGGGAGATGGAGCTGGCCAGGGAGGGACGGGTATGACCGAGCGCGGCCGGCGCCAGGAAGTGGTAGGGACCGTGGTCTCCGACAAGATGCAGAAGACGGTGGTGGTGGCGGTGGAGCGGGTGGTGGCCCACCCCCTCTATGGGCGGCGCATGCGGCGGACTTCCCGATTCAAGGCGCACGACGAGATAGGGTGCCACGTGGGGGATCGGGTGCTGATCATGGAGACCAGACCCCTGAGCAAGGAGAAGAGATGGCGGGTCGTGCGCGTCCTCGAACGAGCCAGGTAGGGAGGGAGGGGCCATGATCCAGCCCCAGACCAGGTTACAGGTAGCGGACAATACGGGTGCCCGGGAGATCATGTGCATCCGGGTGCTGGGCGGCCCCAATCGCCGCTACGGCAATGTGGGCGACGTGATAGTGGCTGCCGTCAAAGAAGCCACCCCGGGCGGGGCGGTGAAGAGGGGTGACGTGGTGCGCGCGGTGATAGTGCGCAGCCGCCACGGCGTGCACCGGGAAGACGGTTCCTGGATCAGGTTCGATAACAATGCGGCGGTGATCCTGAAGGACGGCCGGGAGCCGCGCGGCACCCGCATCTTCGGGCCCGTGGCCCGGGAGCTGCGGGAGAAGGAATTCACCAAGATCATCTCCCTGGCCCCCGAGGTGTTGTAGGCAGGTGGAAGAGATGAAGTTGCACGTGCGCACCGGTGATACCGTGGTGGTCATCTCCGGCAAACACAAGGACGCGCGGGGAAAGATCCTCCGCACCGACCCGGACAAGGGGCGCGTGGTGGTGGAGCAGGTGAACCTGGTCAAGCGCCACCAGCGTCCCACCGCAAAGGTGATGCAGGGGGGCATCATCCAGAAGGAAGCCCCCCTCCACGCCAGCAATGTGATGCTGGTGTGTACCCGTTGCCACAAGCCCACCCGGGTGGGACACACCTTCCTGGAAGACGGGCGCAAGGTCAGGGTGTGCAAACGGTGCGGTGAGGTCATCGACCGCTAGGAGGGCAAGCGGTGGAAGCGGCAATGAAGAAAAGGTACCGGGAACACGTGGTTCCCGCCATGATGGAAAAGTTCGGATACCGCAGCCCCCTGGAGGTCCCCCGGGTGGAAAAGGTGGTCGTCAACATGGGGGTGGGGGACGCCATCGGGAACCCCAAGCTGCTGGACGCGGCGGTGGCGGATCTGGCCGCCATCACGGGGCAGCACCCCGTCGTCACCCAGGCGCGCAAATCGGTGGCCGCCTTCAAGGTGCGCAAGGGGATGAAGATCGGGTGCAAGGTTACCCTGCGCGGGGATCGCATGTGGTCTTTCCTGGAACGGCTCTTTCACATCGCCCTGCCCCGGGTGCGGGACTTCCGGGGGATATCGCCCCACAGCTTCGACGGGCGGGGTAATTACTCCCTGGGTATCCGGGAGCAGCTGGTGTTCCCGGAGATCGACTACGACAAGGTGGAGAAAGTGCGGGGGATGGACGTCACCATCGCCACCACGGCCCGCAGCGACGAAGAGGCCCGCGAGTTGCTGGGCCTGCTGGGCATGCCGTTTCGGCCGGAGTGAGGGGCGTCCCTTTCCGGTGAGGAGGTGAAGATCCTGGCAACCAGGGCCAAGATCGAGAAGGCGAAGAAGACCCCCAGGTACCGGGTGAGGGCGGTGCGCCGCTGCCGCATCTGCGGGCGGGCCCGGGGATATATGCGGCTGTTTGACATGTGCCGGATGTGCTTCCGGGAGGCTGCTCACCGGGGGGAGATCCCCGGCATCCGGAAGGCGAGCTGGTAGTAAGGAGGTCGGGCCCATGCCCCCAAGTGACCCCATAGCAGACATGCTCACCCGCATCCGTAACGCGGTGAAGGCCCGGCACGATCGGGTGGATGTCCCCGGGTCCAGGGTCCTGCGCGGGATCGCGGAAATCCTCAAGCAGGAAGGCTACATCCGCGACTACGAGTGGATCGAGCAGGGGCCCCAGGGTCTCCTGCGCATCCACCTGAAGTACGGGCCCCAGAAGACGCGGGTGATCACCGGTTCCAGGCGTATCAGCCGCCCCGGCCTGCGGGTGTACGCCGGCAAGGATGAGCTCCCCCGGGTGCTGGGAGGATTGGGCGTCGCCATCATATCCACGCCCAAGGGGTTGATGACGGATAGCAAGGCGCGCCAGTTGGGCCTGGGGGGCGAGGTGCTGTGCTACATCTGGTAGGCAGCACCGCCAAGGGAAAGAGGGATGCAGCTTGTCTCGGGTAGGCAGAAAACCGGTCCCCATCCCCGCAGGGGTGGAGGTAACCCTGGAAGGACCGCTGGTCAGGGTGAAGGGGCCCAAGGGCACCCTGGAACGGGAGTTCCACCCCGACATGCGCATCAGCCTGGGGGATCGCTCCCTCAAGGTGGAGCGGCCTTCCGATGAACCGTTTCACCGGGCCCTGCACGGTCTGACCCGGGTGCTCCTGGCCAACATGGTAACCGGGGTGACACAGGGATTCGAGAAGTCCCTCCAGCTGGAGGGTGTGGGCTACCGGGCCGCCAGGTCGGGGAAGAAGTTGGTGCTGACGGTCGGGTACTCCCATCCCGTGGAGATGGAACCCCCCGCGGGCATCGAGTTCGATGTGCCCGCCCCCAACCGCGTCGTGGTGCGGGGCGCCGACAAAGAGCTGGTGGGCCAGGTGGCGGCCCGGGTGCGGGAGGTGCGCCCGCCCGAGCCATACAAGGGCAAGGGGATCATGTATGCAGGCGAGCGCATCCGCCGCAAGGCCGGCAAGGCCGGGAAGAAGTAGGTGGAGGTGGCCGCAGTGCGGGCGGAAGAACGCGCGTGGAGGAGAGAGAGGAGACACCTGCGGGTGCGCCGGGACGTGAGAGGCACCGCCGGGCGGCCCCGGCTCTCCGTGTTTCGCTCCGGCAGGCACATTTACGCCCAGGTGATCGACGACACCTCCGGGCGAACCCTGGCGGCTGCCTCCTCCCTGGATCCCGAGTTGCGGAAGGAATTGTCCCACGGGGGCAATGTGGCGGCTGCTCGCCGGGTGGGCGAACTCGTCGGGAAGCGCACCCTGGAGAAGGGCATCAGCAGGGTCGCCTTCGACCGGGGAGGATACCGTTATCACGGTCGGGTGGCCGCCCTGGCGGAGGGAGCTCGCTCCGCCGGGCTCCAGTTCTAAGGGAGGGAAGGCTTTGCCGCGTCAGCAGCAGATGCAGGAGGGGACGCAGTCCCCGGAGTTCAAAGAGAAGGTGGTCTCCCTCAACCGGGTGGCCAAGGTGGTGAAGGGGGGTCGGCGGTTCTCCTTCAGTGCCCTGGTGGTGGTGGGCGACGGGGAGGGACGGGTGGGAGCCGGCCTGGGCAAGGCGGCCGAGATCCCCGAAGCCATCCGCAAGGGCATCGAGGACGCCAAGAAGAGTATGGTCGAGGTGCCGCGCCGGGGCACCACCATCACGCACGAGGTGCGGGGGCACTTCGGGGCAGGTCTGGTGCTGCTCCGTCCGGCCGCTCCCGGTACCGGCGTGATCGCAGGCGGTCCGGTGCGGGCGGTCATGGAGGCGGCCGGCATCAGGGACGTGCTTTCCAAGTCCCTGGGTTCTGCCAACGCTATCAATGTGGTCTACGCCACCATGGATGCTCTGCGGCAGCTCAGGTCGCCCGAGCAGGTGGCGGGCCTGCGGGGCAAGCGGGTGGACGAGATGGCGGGAGGTGGTCGCGGTGCGGGTAGGTGACCTGCGTCCGGCACCGGGGAGCCGCAAGTCCCCAAAGAGGGTGGGCCGCGGCATCGGTTCCGGTCACGGCAAGACAGCCGGCCGCGGGCACAAGGGGCAGAAAGCGCGGGCCGGCGGCGGTGTCCGCCCCGGCTTCGAAGGCGGGCAGATGCCCCTGCAGAGGCGCATGCCCAAGCGCGGCTTCACCAATCCCTTCCGGCGGGAGTACGCCGTCGTGAATCTGGACCAGCTCAACCGTTTCCCCGACGGTACCGTGGTGACTGAGGACCTGCTCAGAAAAGAAGGATTGGTGAAGAAGAACCTCCCCGTCAAGGTGCTGGCACGGGGGAGCCTGGAACGGCAACTGGAAGTGCGAGTACATGCCGTCTCCGAAAAGGCCGGAGAAGTGATCGCAGCCCGGGGCGGCAGGGTTGAGGTGGTAAGCTGATGCTGGAGAGCCTGCGCCGGGCCTGGCGCCTGCCCGACCTGAGGCGGCGCATCCTGTTCACCCTGGCCATGTTCTTCGTATTGCGAGTGGGTACCCACGTGCCGGTCCCGGGGATCGACGCCAGCGTGATCCAGAAGCTGTTCAAGGAGGGCACCCTGTTCGGGTTGCTGGATCTCTTCTCCGGTGGCGCTCTGCGCACCTTCTCCGTGTTCGCCATGAGCGTCACCCCCTATATCAACGCCTCCATCATCTTCCAACTGCTCACCCTGGTCATCCCCCGGCTGGAGGAGCTGGCCAAAGAGGGAGAGGAAGGGCGCAAGAAGATCACCCAGTATACCCGGTATCTGACCGTGGTGCTGGCCCTCATCCAGGCCTATGGCATGACCGTGGGGTTGCGCAGCGCGGTCATCAACCCCACCTGGGGTTCCTTCACCGTCATCGCCCTCTCCCTCACCGCCGGTACGGCCTTCCTGATGTGGCTGGGTGAACAGATCACCGAGAAGGGAATCGGCAACGGCATTTCCCTGCTCATCTTCGCCGGCATCGTGGCCCGCCTGCCCGCGGGCGCCGGCTCCATCGGCACCTATCTGAGGGGCGGGCGCATCAACTGGTTCAACCTGGCCCTTCTGGCGGCGGTGGGGGCCCTGGCCATCGCTGCCGTGGTCTGGGTGAACGAGGGTCAGCGCCGCCTGCCGGTGCAGTATCCCAAGCGGGTGGTGGGCCGGCGCATGTACGGCGGCCAGTCCGCTCACATCCCCCTGCGGGTCAACCATGCCGGGGTCATCCCCATCATCTTCGCCTCCTCGCTCCTCACTTTCCCCCTCACCCTGTCCACCTTCATCAACCGGCCCTGGGCGGTCAACTTCGCCAACTGGTTCCGCATGGACCGGCCCCTGTACCTCAGCACCTACGCCATCCTGGTGGTGTTCTTCACTTACTTCTACACCGCCATCGTGTTCAATCCCAACGACGTGGCCAATAACATCAAGAAGTACGGCGGCTTCATCCCCGGCCTGCGGCCGGGGAAGCCCACCGCCGATTACCTGACCCGGGTGATGAACCGGGTGACCCTGGCCGGTTCCCTGTTCCTGGCCGTGATAGCCGTCATGCCTTACATGATGGGTGCGTTTACCAACATCCCGGGTCTTTACTTCGGGGGCACGGCCCTCCTGATCGTGGTGGGTGTGGCCCTGGAAACCATGAAGCAGATCGAAGCCCACCTGGTCATGCGCCAGTATCAGGGCTTCCTGCGCTAGGAGGAAGGGCATGCGCGTGGTCCTGCTGGGCCCCCCGGGGTCGGGCAAGGGCACCCAGGCGGCCCGCCTGGGCGTGAGTTGGGGCGTGCCCCATGTTTCTACGGGGGATGCCTTCCGCCAGGCGGTGGCCGAGGGGACCCCCCTGGGGAAGCTGGCCCAGGAGTACATGCAGCGGGGGGAACTGGTCCCCGATCAGGTGGTGAACGGGGCGGTGGCGGCCCGGCTGGGTCGGGACGATTGCGCCCGCGGGTTCGTGCTGGACGGATATCCCCGAACTCTGCCGCAGGCGGAAGCGCTGGAGGAGATGCTGCGCGAGCGGGGCCCCGGTCTGGATGCGGTGGTGGACCTGGTGGTGAGCGAAGAGGAGCTGGTGCGCCGGGCGTCGGGGCGGCGGGTGTGCTCGCAGTGCGGAGCCAGCTACCACCTGGAGTTTCGTGCCCCCCGGCAGGCCGGACGTTGCGACACCTGCGGCGGCGAGCTGATCCAGCGGGAGGACGACCGCCCCCAGACGGTGGCCCGCCGGCTGGCCGTGTACCGGCGGCAGACCGCCCCGCTGGTGGAGTTCTACCGGGATCGGGGACTTCTGGTAGAGGTGGACGGCGTGGGGACGGTGGAGGAGGTGACCCGGGCCATCCTGGAGGCGGTGGACGGGCGCGTGGGAAGGAAGGACGGCTCTTGATCGTCCTCAAGTCGGAGAGAGAACTGGAGGTCATGCGCGGGGCGGGCAGGCTGGTGGCGAGATTGCTGGAGGCGCTGGGTGAGAGGGTGGCCCCCGGGGTGAGACTGCGGGAACTGGACCGTTTCGCCGAGGATTTCATCCTCCGGCACGGGGCGGTGCCTGCCTTCAAGGGCTATGGTGAGATCCCCGGACAGCGTCCCCCCTTCCCGGCCACCATCTGCGCTTCCGTGAACGACCAGGTCGTGCACGGGGTGCCGGGCAGCCGTCGCCTGCGGGAGGGTGACATCGTCAGCGTAGACGTGGGGTTGCTCCTGGAGGGATACTATGGAGATGCCGCCGCCACCTTTCCGGTAGGGGAGGTGTCGGAAGAGGCCTCCCACCTGCTGGAGGTCACCAGGGGGGCATTGCTGGAGGGTATCGCCCGGGCGCGGGCGGGCAATCACCTCTCCGATATCTCCCACAGCGTGCAGTCGTACGCGGAGGCGCGGGGCTTTTCTGTGGTGCGCGAGTTCGTGGGGCACGGCATCGGCCGCCACATGCACGAAGATCCCCAGGTCCCCAACTTCGGCCCCCCCGGCCTGGGGCCGGTGCTTCGGCCCGGGATGACCCTGGCCATCGAACCCATGGTGAACGCGGGCGGGCCGGAAGTGGTGGTGCTTTCCGACGGTTGGACGGCGGTGACGGCAGACGGGAAGCTGTCGGCCCACTTCGAGCACACCGTGGCCATAACGGCGAACGGGCCCCTGATCTTGACCGACCCCCGGGAGGGAGGTTAAGATGCCTGAGCGGGACTTGCGCCTGGGAGAGGTGGTTTGCTCCCTGGCCGGGCGGGACCGCGGGCAGTATTATGTGGTAGTCGGAATCATCGACGACCGCTTCGTGCAGGTGGCCGACGGGTATCGCCGCAAGGTGGCGAGCCCTAAGAAGAAGAATGCGCGCCACCTGCGTCCCCAGGGAATCGCGATGGAAGAGCTGGCCCGGCGACTGGCGGGCGGAGGGATCGTCAGCGACGGCGAGGTCCGTGGATTCCTGCGCCGCGTGCAGCAGGAAGCCGGGGAACCCGAAGAAAAGGGAGGTTGACCGGTGGCTGGGGAGGTTGAGGCATGGCCCGGGATGACGTGATCGAGGTGGAGGGGCGGGTGATCGAGAACCTGCCCAACGCCATGTTCCGGGTGGAGCTGGAAAACGGGCATCGCATCCTGGCCCACGTGTCGGGCAAGATCCGGCTGAACTTCATCCGCATCATCCCGGGTGACCGGGTGGTGATCCAGCTCTCCCCTTACGACCTGACCCGGGGAAGAATCGTGTACCGCCACCGTTGAAGGGGAGGTGGGGGCCGTGAAGGTAAGGCCCTCTGTGAAGAAAATGTGTGAGAAGTGTAAGGTGATCAGGCGGAAGGGACGGGTGATGATCATCTGTCCCAACCCCAAGCACAAGCAACGTCAGGGCAGCTGAGGCCGGGGCGTCGCGGCCCGCGCAACGGTTGCGGCCGGTGCTCCTCCGGCCACGCAGTCGGACCGCCGCGGCCCCCATGTTAAGGAGGGAAAGTAATGGCAAGAATAGCAGGTGTTGACCTGCCCCGGGAGCGGCGGATCGAAGCCGCCCTTCCGGTAATCTACGGCATCGGCTTCTCTCGGGCCCGGCAGATCCTGCAGGCCACGGGGGTCAACCCGGACACCCGGGTGAAGGATCTCACCGAAGAGGAGATCTCCCGCATCCGCGAGTACATCGACAGCAACTTCAAGGTGGAAGGCGACCTGCAGCGGGAGGTCCAGCTCAACGTCAAGCGACTCATAGACATCGGGTGCTACCGCGGGATCAGGCACCGCCGGGGCCTGCCCGTGCGGGGTCAGCGCACCCGCACCAACGCCCGTACGCGCAAGGGTCCCCGGAAGACCGTGGGCGTGCGGCGCAAGAAGTGAGGAGGTGGCGGTTTGCCGCGCAGAGGTCCCCGTGCCAGAAAGAAAGAGCGGATCATTGTTCCCAAGGGTGTGGCTCACATCAAGTCCACCTTCAACAACACCGTTGTCACCATCGCGGATCCTGCCGGCAAGGTGCTGACCTGGGCGTCGGCAGGGACCCAGGGGTTCAAGGGGTCTCGCAAGGGCACGCCGTATGCCGCCCAGATGGCGGCGGAGGCGGCGGCGCGCACCGCCCTGGACCTGGGGATGCGGGAGGTGGAGGTGTACGTCAAGGGACCCGGTTCCGGCCGGGAGGCGGCCATCCGGGCCCTGCAGGCTACCGGTCTGGAGGTGAGCCTCATCAAGGACGTTACCCCTATCCCTCACAACGGCTGCCGGCCGCCCAAGCGCCGGCGTGTGTAGGAGGTGATCCGGTTGGCCCGTTACACCGGACCTGTGTGTCGCCTGTGTCGTCGCGAGGGGGTTAAGCTCTTCCTGAAGGGAGAGCGCTGCTACACCCCCCACTGCCCTCTGGAAGGGCGTAAGGTGCGCGCCAGCCCGCCCGGAGAGCGGGGCAGAGGGCGGACCAAGCCCACCGAGTATTCCCTGCAACTGCGGGAGAAGCAGAAGGCGCGCCGCATTTACGGCATCCTGGAACGGCAGTTCCGGCGTTACTTCGAGATGGCCTCCCGGGCCCGGGGTGTCACCGGTGAGGCCCTGCTCCAGATCCTGGAGCGCCGGCTGGACAACGTGGTGTACCGGATGGGGCTGGCGGCTTCTCGCTCCGAGGCCCGCCTGATGGTGCGCCACGGGCACTTCACCGTCAACGGCAGGCGGGTGTCCATCCCGTCTTACCTGGTGCGCGAGGGGGACGTGGTGTCGGTTCACCCGCGTTCCCGGGACAGGGTCCGCTTCCAGGAGATGCAGGAGCGGGCCCGTGCCCGTACGCCGGTGGCCTGGCTGGATGTGGACGTGGACAGGATGGAGGCGCGGGTGCTTCGCTACCCGCGGCGGGACGAGATCGACACTCCCGTCCAGGAGCACCTGATCGTGGAACTGTATTCCAAGTAGCCCAAGGAGGCTAGCCTGATGTGGGATGGCGTTGAGCCCAAGATCCAGTGCGTGGAGCTCGCCCCGGACGAGACGTATGGCAAGTTCGTGGTGGAGCCGCTGCAGCGGGGTTTCGGGGTCACCCTGGGCAACTCCCTGCGCCGGGTGCTGCTGTCATCCCTGCAGGGAGCGGCCGTGACCCAGGTACGCATCGACGGGGTGCTGCACGAGTTCTCCACCGTACCCCAGGTGCTCGAGGATGTGACGGAGATCATCCTCAACGTGAAGAGCCTCAACCTGAAGATGCACGGGGATGGCTCGCGCACCCTTCGTCTGGAGGTGCAGGGAGAAGCAGAGGTGAGGGCGGGAGACATCCAGGCCGACCCTGAAGTGGAGATCCTCAATCCCGACCTGCGCATTGCCACCGTGGAACAGGGTGGCCGGCTGGCGATGGAAATGCGGGTGGAGCGGGGCGTGGGGTTCGTGCCGGCGGAGCGCAACAAGCGGCCGGACGACCCCATCGGGGTCGTCGCCGTGGATGCCATCTTCAGCCCCGTGCGGCGGGTGAACTTCACGGTAGAGGACACCCGCGTCGGTCACATCACCAACCTGGACCGGCTCATCCTGGAGGTGTGGACCAACGGGGGCATCGCTCCCGATGAGGCAGTGGCGGCGGCGGCGAAGATCCTCACCGACCACCTGGCCCTCTTCGCTTCGGTGCAGCGGCCGGTGCGGGAGGAGACGCCTGTCCCCCCCGTGGCGGGAGATCGCGACCGCCTGCTCACCTTGCCCATCGAGGAGCTCGAGCTGTCGGTGCGGTCATATAACTGTCTGAAGCGGGCCGGCATCAACACGGTGGCAGAGCTGGTGGATAAGACCGGCGAAGAGATGATCAAGGTCCGCAACCTGGGCAGGAAATCCCTGGACGAGGTGCGGGAGAAGCTGGCCTCCCTGGGCCTCTCCTTCCGCCCCTCGCCCGACGAAGAGTAAAGGAGTGTCGGAGGTGGCCCGTTATGCCAAACTGGGCCGTTCCTCGGCCCAGCGCCGGGCTCTGCTGCGGTCCCTGGTGACCGCCCTGTTCCGGGAAGAGAAGATCCGGACTACGGAAGCGCGCGCCCGCGAAGTGAGCTCCGTCGCGGAGAAGCTCATCACCCGCGCCCGGGGAGGGGGCCTGGCCGCCCGGCGGGACGTGTATGCATACCTGCTGGACCGGGACGTGGCCCGGAAGGTTTTCGACACCATATCGGCCCGGTATGCCCACCAGGAGGGCGGCTACACCCGTATGGTGAAGATCGGTCCCCGCCAGGGGGACGGGGCCCCCATGGTCATTCTGGAGCTGGTCTAGAGGGTCCGGAGATGGATGGCCGGTGAAGGAAGCTCTGATCCGGGTGGTGGGGCTGACTCACCGTTACAACCCCGGGGGAAGCCGGGAAGTGGTGGCCCTGCACGGCATCAACCTGGAGGTGGGTCGGGGGGAGTTCCTGGCCATCATCGGGGAAAACGGCAGCGGTAAGTCCACCCTGGCCAAGCATTTCAACGCCCTGCTCCTGCCCGGCGAGGGGGAAGTCCGGGTAGACGGCATGGACACGCGAGATCCCGGCTGCCTGTGGGAGATCAGGCGGCGGGTAGGTATGGTATTTCAGAACCCCGACAACCAGCTGGTGGCCACCACCGTGGAAGAGGACGTGGCCTTCGGTCCGGAGAACCTGGGGCTGCCCCCGGCGGAGATCAGGGCGCGGGTGGATGAGGCCCTGGCCCTGGTGGGCATGAGGGGGTTCGCCCGCCATGCTCCCCACCTGCTTTCGGGGGGTCAGAAGCAACGGGTGGCCATCGCCGGGGTGCTGGCCATGCGCCCCGCCTGCCTGGTGCTGGACGAGCCTACCGCCATGCTGGATCCCGCCGGACGGCGGGACGTGATGGCCACCGTCCTGCGCCTGAACCGGGAAGAGGGAATCACCGTCGTCTACGTGACCCACTTCATGGAAGAGGCCGCCCGCGCCGGTCGGGTGGCCGTCCTCTTCCGGGGGGAGTTGGTGGCCCTGGAGGAGCCGGCAACCCTGTTTTCCCGGGTTCCCGACCTGCGCCGGTGGGGTCTGGATATCCCCGCGGTGGCAGAGCTGGCCTGGCGGCTGAGGCGCCGGGGCTGGAGCCTGGACGGGTCCGTGCTCACACCCGAAGATCTGGCGACCGCCCTGGGGTCCGCACGGGGGTAGGCGGGTGCCCATAGTTGTGGAGAGACTGACCCACATATACCTGCCTGGCACCTCCGTGGAAGTGGTGGCGCTGGAGGACGTGGACCTGGAGGTGCAGGACGGGGAGTTCCTGGCCATCATCGGCCCCACGGGCTCCGGCAAGTCCACCCTCATTCAGCACTTCAACGGTCTCCTGCGTGCCACCCGGGGCCGGGTGGTGGTGGAAGGGGTCGACCTGGGCGACCGCCGGGTGGATCTGCGCCGGGTGCGCCGGCAGGTGGGCCTGGTGTTCCAGTATCCGGAGCAGCAGCTTTTCGAAGAGACCGTGCGGGCAGATGTGGCCTTCGGTCCCCGCAACCTGGGTTTTCCCCCGGACGAGGTGGAGCGGCGGGTGGAGCAGGCCCTGGAGATGGTGGGGCTGGACACCGACATCCTGGATCGGTCCCCTTTCGAGCTGTCGGGGGGACAGATGCGGCGGGTGGCCATCGCCGGCGTCCTGGCCATGGGTCCCCGGGTCCTGGTGCTGGACGAGCCCACTGCGGGGCTCGACCCCCGGGGCAGGGAAGAGATCCTGGCCCGGGTACGCCGCCTGCACGGGGACTACGGTCTGACCGTGGTCCTGGTCTCCCACCAGATGGAGGACGTGGCCCGCCTGGCCACCCGGGTGGTGGTGCTGCACCGGGGCCGCCTGCTCACCGCGGGGTCGCCCCGGCAGGTGTTTGCCCAGGCGGAAATGCTGGAGGAAGTGGGCCTGGGTGTCCCGGCCGTGACCCGGGTGATGCGCCTCCTGCGAGAGCGCGGGTGGCCCGTGCGCACCGACGTTCTGAGCGCCGAAGAGGCCGAAGGTGAGGTCCTGCGGGTCCTGGGTGCGGCCTCCGCCCGCGACGGAAAGGGGGCCGGGGAGCCATGATGTTCAGCGGGGCTCCCATCGGCCAGTACTATCCGGGCGAATCGCTCCTGCACCGGCTGGATCCCCGCACCAAGATCGCGGTGACGGGAACCCTGGTGGTGGTGCTGTTTTTCCTCCACCGGTGGCCGGCTTTCCTCATCCTGGGGACCGTCCTCCTGGCAGCCCAGGTGGTGGCCGGCATCCCCCCGCGCCTGCTCTGGCGCAGCATGAGGTCCATCCTGGCCATCATCGTCTTCACCTTCATCCTGCAGCTTTTCATGACCCCGGGACAGGTTTGGTTCCGCCTCGGTCCTCTGACCGCCACCTATGCGGGACTGGGCATGGGGCTGGTCACCGCCAGTCGCCTGATCCTGCTCATCCTCTCCACGTCTCTGCTCACCTTCACCACCTCCCCCATCGCCCTCACCGACGGGCTGGAGTACCTGCTCCGACCCCTGCGTCGGGTGAGGGTACCTGCCCACGAGATCGCCATGATGATGTCCATTGCCCTGCGCTTCATCCCCACCCTGCTCGAGGAAGCGGACAAGATAATGAAGGCCCAGATGGCCCGGGGCGCCGACTTCCATAGCGGCAACGTGTTGCGCCGGGCCCGGAGCATGGTGCCCATTCTGGTGCCCCTGTTCGTGGGTTCCTTCCGGCGGGCCGACGATCTGGCTATGGCCATGGAGGCCCGCTGCTATCGGGGCGGCGAGGGGCGCACCCGCCTGCGGGTCCTGCGCATGGAGGCAGCGGATTTCGCCACCCTGGCGGGAGCCGCCCTCCTCATGGGCCTGGCCCTGGTCTGGCGGTGAAACGGGGGTGTCCGTGCAGGGAGGGGCAGCTCGGCTTGGAAAGGTGGTGCCCAGGGACATGTTGCAGGCTCGCAACGTGAAGCTGGTGGTCCAGTATGACGGCACCGCCTACGCCGGTTTCCAGCGCCAGAAGGATCTGCCCACCATTCAGGAGGAGCTGGAGAAGGCGCTCACCGTCTGTTGCCAGGAGCCCGTGCGGGTGATAGGAGCGGGGCGCACTGATGCCGGGGCCCATGCCCGCGGCATGGTGGTGAACTTCTTCACCCGGGGAACCATCCCCACCGACCGCATTCCCCCGGCCCTGGCCGCCATGCTTCCCCCTGATATCGTGGTCACCGGGGCCCAGGAGGTCGACCCCTCCTTTCACGCCCGTTTTTCCGCCCGGGGCAAGGTATACAGCTACAGCTTCTTGGTGGCCCCTTTTCCCTCCCCGTTCTGGCGCCGCTACGCTTTGCACGTGCGGGGCCCCCTCGACCGCCCGGCCATGGAGGAAGCGGCCCGCATCCTCCTGGGCCGGCATGACTTCCGCGCTTTCCGGGGCGAGGGGTCAGCGGTGCGCTCGCCGGTACGCACCCTCCGGTGCCTGGCGATGGAGGACGTGCCCGGCAGCCCGCTCCTGCGCCTGGTGGCGGAGGCGGATGGCTTCCTGTATCACATGGTGCGCACCCTGGCCGGCACCCTGCTGGAGGTGGGCCGGGGCCGCATCCCGCCCGAGCAGGTGGAGCGGGCATTGCGCGCCCGGGACCGTACCCTGGCCGGCCCCACCCTGCCTGCCCACGGGCTCTGCCTGGAACAGGTCCTCTACTAGCGCTTGGGGCGCTGGCGCGCCGGCACCGGGTGGGGCGGCGCCAGCCCGCGGATGTTCAGGCCGATGATGCCTCCGGCCAGGGCGGACAGGAACAGCCGCAACAGGGCCACGGTGGGATCCAGGCTGGCCGAAGGGGATTTGTATGGGGAGGGGCGACCCGGCGGCATAATAGCAGGTGATCTCAGGGGGTGGGTTATGCCCTTCGGCGCCATGGAGGGTTTGCGGCGGCTGGTGAGGCGGCAGCTGGCGGCCCCCAGCCCGCCCGACGCGGGGGAGGGGCCTCCCCCGGTCGACCACCTGCGGGTGGAGGCCGAGGGCGAGTGCCTGCCCTCCCGTATCTACCGCCGGTTGGACGACAACGAAAAGTGGCTCCGGATGGCGTTGGGGGATCCTGCCGACCTGGTCGTCAGGCGGTGTGAAGTGCGAAAGGGAAGGGGTGAGACCCAGGAGGCGCTGGTATGCTACCTGCAGGCCATGGCGGACCCGGGGGCCGTGTCCGACGTGATCATCCGGGCGGTCACCTACGAGGCCGGTGTCCTGGGGACGCCTGACCGGGCCTTCCCGGGCCGCCCTGTGCTGGTGCACGCGGGTGAACTGAGGCGGGTCGGGGAGTGGAGGGAGGTGCTGTACGGCCTCCTCTCCGGCGATACCGTTCTCTTCCTGGAAGGGGAGGAGCGAGCACTCCTCTGCGGGACGCGCGGGTTTGAGACCCGCAAGCTGGAAGAGCCCACGCTGGAGTCTACCATGAAGGGTCCCCGGGAAGGATTCGTGGAGAGCATCTCCGTCAACGCCACCCTGCTGCGCAGGTGGGTGAAGACGCCCAGGCTGCGCCTGCGCAGGCTCATCCTGGGCGACCTGGCCAACCTGGCGGTGGAAGTGGCTTACATAGAGGGAGTGGCGGGCCGGGAGCTGGTGTCCGAGCTGCTGTCGCGCCTCGAGCGCATCAAGATCGAAGATCCCATGGGGTCCAACGCGGTGAGTGAGTTCATCTCCGATGCTCCCGCCTCTCCCCTCCCGCTGGTGCTGGCCACGGAGCGGCCCGACCGGGCTGCTGCCGCCCTGGTGCAGGGGCGGGCGATCGTCCTGGTGGATAACACCCCCTTTGCCCTCATCGTCCCCTGCGACCTGGGTAGCCTCCTCACTTCCTCGGAGGACTACTACGTCAACCCCTACTTCGCCTTCCTCAACCGCACGCTGCGTTTGCTCGGCCTCGCGATCACCGTGCTTGCCCCGGGGGCCTACGTGGCGCTCACCACCTACCATGCGGAGATGCTCCCCACCGCCTTCTTCCTGCGCCTGCAGGCGGCCCGGGAAGGGGTGCCTCTGCCCTCGCTGGCGGAAGCCGTCATCATGGGGGCCACTTTCGAACTGTTGCGGGAAGCAGGCCTGCGCATGCCGCGCCAGGTGGGCCAGGCCGTCAGCGTGGTGGGGGCACTGGTGATCGGCGATGCCGCCGTGCGGGCGGCCCTCATCAGTCCCATCATGCTGGTGGTGCTGGGGATTACCGCCATCACCTCCTTTGCCATCCCCGGCTACGTGGCTTTACTGGCCCTCTGGTTCCCCCGGCTTCTCTTCACCCTGGCGGCCGGGTCCCTGGGAATATTCGGTCTGGCCGCCGCCCTCATGGTCGCCCTGTATTACGTGCTCTCTCTGCGTTCCTTCGGCGTTCCTTTCGCCTTCCCATACATCCCCACCACCCTGGCGGACTTCAAGGATGTGATCTTGCGGGTTCCCTGGTGGGCCATGGTCAGGCGTCCCTCCCAGCTGGGTCGGGGCGAACCCATGCGCATGCCCTACCCCCAGCCCCCCGGTCCGCCGCCTCCCCCCGGTCGTCCCGCGAAGGGGAAGCGGCGGGGGGGCGGAGAGCGATGAGGCCCCGTCCCCAGATCTCCGTCACCGAGGGCATCGCCCTGGGCACCTGCGTGGTCTGGCCCACCTCCGAGCTCTACCTGCCTTCGGTGATCGCCACTGCCGGCAGGGAGGACGGCTGGCTGGGCCTGCTGGCCGGGGCTCTGGTGGTGATACCCGTAGCCCTGGTCGTGGCCGCCCTGGCGGGCCGGCTGCCTCATATGGGCCTGCCAGATCAGGCCCAGGTGGTCCTGGGCCGCTGGTTGGGCAAGATACCGGCCGGTATCTTCGTGCTGGGGACTGCGTTCCTGGCTGCGTATGCGGTGCGGGCCGGGACGGACATGGTGGGGTTGCTCATGCTGCCCCGCACCCCTCCCTGGGTGGTGGCCGCGGTCATAGTGGGGCAGGCCGCGGTGGGGGCGTATTACGGCCTGGAGGTGGTGGCGCGGGCGGCGGTGATCGCCTTCCTGGCCGTGGCGGCGGTATCGGTGATCCTGATCGCGGGGTTCCTGCCTCTGTTCGACGCCCGTTACCTCCTCCCCGTGCTGAGCCGGGGGCCTGGTCCCCCGCTGGTGAGCGCTGCCATCGCAGCCGGGTTCTGGGGGCAGCAGGTGCTCGGGGCCATGGGGGCGCATGCCTTTCGCGGCGCCCGCGAGTTGCGCGCGGCCGTCCTCGGTGCGGCTGCCGCTTCCGTTCTGGCGGGCTGGCTCCTCTTCACCCTGGGTCAGGGCACGGCAGGCTGGTACGGGATGTCCCGCCTCACCCTGCCCACCATCGAGCTGGTGCGCTCGGTGCGCATGTTCCTCCCCCTGCTCGAGCGGGTCGACGTGCTGGTGGTGATCGGGTGGACGGCCATGGGTTTCGCCCAGGTGGCCTGGCTGCTCTGGGCGTGCGCCTGGGGCAGCGCCCGCGTGGCGGGCCTGGTGGACGCCCGCCCCCTGCTTCCCCTGTGGACGGCGGCGATCTACGCCGGCGCGGTGTCTCTTCCCGAGGATCTGGCGGTCCTCATTCAGGTCTGGACCCGGGTGTTCGTGCCCGTGACCGTAGCAGGGCTGATTGCGGTGGTGCTACTCTTGTGGCTGGTGGCTGCCCTGCGCGGGCTCAGACCGGAGAGGGGCCGGGGTGGAACATGAGCTCGCGCGCATCCCCTCGCCTGTCCGGGGGGCGACAGAGCCGGGGGGTCTTGCCCTGGTTGCTGCTGTTCGTCCTCCTCACGACGGGATGCTGGGACCGCGTAGAACCCGATCGGGCGGCCGCCATAATCGCCCTGGGCCTGGACCGGGGGAAAGAGCAACCGTTCCGGCTTACCGCCCAGATTGCCATCCCCCGTTTCCTGGCGGGCGGCGTGGGTGGGGGAGGCGGCGGGGGGGGTGGAGGTGGAGGTGCTCCCCAACCACCTTTCCTCAACCAGGTGGTGGAGGCCCGGGGGGTCTCGGAGGCCGTGCGCATGCTGGGGGAGTATTCTCCCCGCGTTGTGCACCTGGGCCACCTGCAGGTGGTGGTGGTTTCTGAAGAGGAAGCGCGGGCGGGGCTGGCTCCCCTGCTGGACTACCTCACTTCGGACCGGGAGACCCGGCGGGTGATCCAGCTGGCCGTGTCATCGTGTCCCCCCCGGGACGTCCTGGAAGTGCGCACCCGGCTGGAGATCCTTCCGGGTGTCTCCCTGGCGGAAGTGCTGCGCCGCCTGCCAGAGACGTTGGGTTTGCCGGAGAGCACTATTATCCGCTTCCTGAGGGCCGTGCACACCGAGGGGCGGGATCCCATACTCCCCGTGGTCCACCGGACCAGCGCGGAGGGAAAGATTAGCGAACGACCGCCCGGTGCCCCCGAGGAAGCGGAAAGCCGCCCCGGTCCCGGTGGCGAGGGACCGCGCCAGGCACCGGGCCGGTCGCAGGAGGGGGGACACGGGGGGCAGGCTACCTCGGGCGGCGAAGGCGAAGACCCGGTCGCCGTGCGGGTGGCGGGGGTGGCGGTGTTCAAGGGCGACCGCATGGTGGGTACTCTGAACGAGCTGGAGGCCCGCGGGCTGGCCTGGCTCATGGGAAAGGTGCAGCAGGGGCTGGTGGTGGTACCCGCTCCTCTGGCCGGCCCCGGTCCCGCGGTGCTGCACGTGGCAGGCGCGCAGGCTCGCGTCGAGCCCCAGCTCACCGGCGGTTCTCCTTCCGTGAAGGTGAGGGTCCGGGTCCGGGCGGGGGTGCTGGAGATGCTCTCGCCCACCTACGACATGACCCCCGAGGAGATCGATCGCCTGGAGGGGGCGGCGTCCCGCACCATCGCCGACGAGATCACGGCCACCATGCGCCGGCTGCAGAAGGAATTCCATTCGGATGTGTATGGCTTCGGTTGGGCATTTTACCGCCGCTACCCGCGCCTGTGGCGGGAGGATCTGGGCAAGAGGTGGGAGCGGATCTTCCCCGATCTCCCCGTGGACCTTCAGGTGAAGGTCCGCATCGTCACCAGCTTCTTCACGTGGCGGTCGCCCCTGGGCCCGTCGCGCTAGCCCTGATCGTGCCGCTGCCCGAGTGCCACTTTTGCCGTGTGCCACTGCTTGACAGGCGGGGGGGTCGATATTACAATTGCCGTGTGGTCGAGGAGGCAAAGATCCGTGCAGAAGTCCTACCTGCCCCATAAAGAAGACGTCAAACGCCGCTGGTACGTGATCGACGCAGCTGGAAAGCCCCTCGGCAGGGTGGCCGTGCTGGCGGCGCAGGTGCTGAGGGGAAAGCACCGGCCGGACTTCACACCGTACCTGGACACGGGGGATCACGTGATCATAGTGAATGCGGAGAAGGTCGCCCTCACCGGGAAAAAGCTGCAGCAGAAGACATACTTCCGCCACTCCGGGTATCCTGGGGGGGTGCGCCTGGTGAGTGCCCGGGACATGCGGGCCGGCAACCCCGAGCGGATGATGAAGCTGGCGGTATGGGGGATGCTACCCCACCACCGGTTGGGCAGGCAGATCATCCGCAAGCTCAAGGTTTACCGGGGGCCGGAGCATCCCCATGCCGCCCAGCGACCGGAACCCCTGTCTGTGTAGGGAGTTGATAGAAGAAACATGGCAGTCGAGGTCAGACCCGTATACTTCTACGGTACCGGCCGCCGCAAGGAGTCGGTGGCGCGGGTGCGATTGACGCCGGGAGCGGGGAAGATCCTGGTGAACGGTCGCGCCCTGGACGAGCACTTCCCCGTGTATCGGCATCGGGTGATCGTGCTCAGGCCCCTCAACGTGAGCGGGACCCTGAACCAGGTGGACGTGGTGGTGAGGGTGCACGGGGGCGGCATTTCCGGCCAGGCGGGTGCGGTGAGCCTGGGCATTGCCCGGGCTCTGTGCGAGCTGGATCCCTCCCTGCGTCCGGCTCTGAAGAAGGCCGGGTTGCTTACGCGCGATCCTCGCATCAAGGAACGTCGCAAGTACGGTTTGAAGAAAGCCCGGAAGGCGCCCCAGTTCTCCAAGCGGTAGGCCCGGTCGCTCGACATGGGGTATGGCGCCGCCCGCGCCGGGATGGGCCGGGCGGCGCAGCCATCTTCTTGTGATGCTCCCGGGCTCCCCGGGCCCGCCATACCGGACCGGGGGGCTGAATATCAGTGATGCGGGGGGCGGAGCGTGCCCGGCGACATCGCGGGACGTTTTCTTCGTCTGCGCGACGTCTCCGCATCTCGGGGTTCTGGGGAGCACACTCGGGCGGGCCGCCGCCGGGGGGTGGCCGGACGGGGGCGCCGCCTGCTGCCCGGGGTGGTGTGGTGGCTCCCCCGGGGCACCAAGCTCCTGTGGGCGGCGGGAGTGGCGGCAGCCGGGTTGTGCTGGCTGGTGGCCGCCGCCTGGGTGCTGGGGGGAACTCCTTCCCTGGGAGGAGTGTTGCTGAACCGGGTGGTGGTGATCGACCCCGGCCACGGAGGGCCGGACCCGGGGGCGGTCGGTCCGCGGGGGGAGCTTGAGAAGGACGTGGTGCTCGAGATCTCGCGCCACCTGGCCCGGTATCTCACCGCTGCGGGGGTCCGCGCCCTCCTGACCAGGGACCGGGACGAGGACCTGTCCGGCCTCCCCCCTGAGGTGCCCGACGTCAAGGCCATAGACCTCAGGCGCCGGGCGGAGATCGCCCGGGGAGCCCGGGCTGACCTGTTCCTGTGCATCCATGCCAATGCCACGCCGTCCCCTCACTGGCGGGGGGCGCAGACGTTCTATCGCCCCAACCACCCCGACAGTGCCCGCCTCGCTCGCTGCATTCAGCGGGAGCTGGTGCGGGTCACCAGGCGCACCGACCGGCTGGCCCTGCCCGGTCCCAAGCAATACGTGCTGGATAACGTGACCATGCCCGCCGTAACCGTCGAGGTGGGATTCATGTCCAACCCTGACGAGGCCCGCCTGCTCACCGACCCTGACTACCAGAAGCTGGTAGCCTGGGCCATATTCCTGGGCACCGCCCGTTACTTCGCCGAGGGAGAGCGCCCCTGATCGGCGTCCCCCGGCACGCGCCGGTCTGGGACCGACCTGCCTCGCCGGGAAACACTAGGCCCGGAGCCGGCAGGAGACCGCCGGCCGTAGGAGAACTTTACCATGAGACGAGGGTGCGGGACGGGGGAGGGACGCACATGGAGGGGCAAATCCTGGTGGGGGCTCTGGCTCCTCACCCCCCCATCGTCGTTCCCGAGGTGGGGGGACGGGAGATCAGGAGGGTGGTGGCTACCCGGGAAGCCCTACGGGTTCTGGGGCGCACGGTGGCGGAGGCCGAACCCGGGGTACTGGTTATGTTCAGTCCCCATGCTCCTCCCGGCCGGGAGGGGGTTCCCCTGCTGGAAGCCCCCTTGCTGCACGGCGATCTCGGCATGTTCGGTGCTCCCCAGGTGAGCATGGAGTGGAGGGTGGACGGCGATCTGCTGGCCGCCATCGCAGAGGAGGCAGAAGCCCGGGAAGTGCCCACCGTGCGGCTCGCCCGGGACAGGATGCTGCGCTATTCCGGTACGCTCCTCGACCACGGGCTGGCGGTTCCCCTTTACTACTTACGCGCAGCAGGGATGAACTGCCCGCTGGTCGCCACCGGTATCTCTCCCCTCCCGCGGGAACAACTGGTCCGTTTCGGCGAGGCGGTGGCCCGGGCCATCGCGTCCACCGGTCGCCGGGCGGTGGTGATCGCCAGCGGGGACCTATCCCACCGTCTGACCCCGGGAGCGCCGGCCGGCTTCGACCCCGCCGGCCGGGAGTTCGACGACCGGGTGGTCGCGGCCCTGCGGGAGGGCGACCTGGGGGCCCTGCTGGCTCTGGACGAAGATCTGGTAGAGCGAGCGGGGGAGTGCGGCCTGCGCCCCCTCTTCATGCTCATGGGCGCCCTGCGGGATACGGGACTGCGCCCGCGGGTGGTTTCCTACGAGGGACCGTTCGGGGTGGGCTACGCGGTGGCCACCTGGACCTCGCCCCCTTCCTGGCCCGTGGAACTGGCCTTCCGCTCTCTGGAGCACTACCTGCGCCATGGCTCGGTGATAGAGCCTCCCGCCCAGGTCCCCGAGGAGTTCGGGCGCCGGGCGGGAGCTTTCGTTTCCCTCAAGAAAGCAGGCGACCTGCGCGGGTGCATAGGCACCATCGAACCCGTGCGGGTCACCCTGGCCGAAGAGATCATGTACAATGCCATATCCGCGGGGACCAGGGACCCCCGCTTTCCGCCCGTCACCCTGGATGAGTTGCCCTACCTGGACTGCTCGGTGGACATCCTGGAGGAACCTGAGCCGGTGGAAGGGTTCGGCCAGCTTGATCCTTCCCGCTACGGCGTGATCGTCCGCAAGGGACGGCGGACCGGGTTGTTGCTGCCCGATCTGGAGGGTGTGGACACGGCGGAGCAGCAGGTGGCCATAGCGAAGCAGAAGGCCGGCATCCACCCGGACGAGCGGGACGTGGAGTTGCTCCGCTTCCGGGTCACCCGCTACCACTAGGTGGAACGTGGGTCGGCTTGGCGGGGCGGTGATGCGGTGAAGGAGGCACGGTTCTGGGAGAGGGCAGACGGAGGGCGGGTCAGGTGCCACCTGTGCCCGCACCGCTGCTTCTTGCGCCCGGGTCAGCGGGGCATCTGCCGCGTGCGCAAGAACGTGGACGGCGTCCTGTACAGCCTGAACTACGCGCAGGTTTCTTCGTACGCCCTCGATCCCACCGAGAAGAAACCCCTCTACCATTTCTTCCCGGGTTCCTACCTGTTTTCGCTGGGCTCGGTGGGCTGCAACCTGTCCTGCGGCTTCTGCCAGAACTGGACGATTTCCCAGGAGGAGTCGCCCACGGTGGAGGTGTTGCCGGGCCGGGCGGTGGAGCTGACGTTGTCGGCCCGCCGGCAGGAGCCCCGCGTGATTGGGCTGGCCTATACCTACAACGAGCCCTCCATCTGGTACGAGTATGTGGCCGAGACGGCCGAGTTGGCGAAACGGGAGGGACTGCTGAACTGCCTGGTGACCAACGGATTCATTGAGGAAGCACCCCTGCGGGGGCTGCTGCCCCTGGTGGACGCCATGAACGTGGACGTGAAGGCTTTCCGGCCCGAGTTCTATCGCAAAGTGTGCAAGGGCGGGCGCGATCCCGTGCTGCGCACGGTTGAGGCGGCCCACCGGGCCGGTTGCCATGTGGAAGTGACGAACCTGCTGATCCCGGGGTACAACGATTCCGACGCCGAGATCGGCCAGCTGGTGGACTGGCTGGCGGGGTTGTCTCCCGACATCCCCCTCCACTTCTCCCGGTACTTTCCCAACTACCGCTTCGCCGAGCCGCCCACCCCGTTCCCCACGCTGGACAGGGCCGCCGGGATAGCCCGGCGCAAGCTCTCCTACGTCTACATGGGGAACGTGTGGGGCCGGGGGAACGACACCGCCTGCCCCCAGTGCGGCCATATGGTGCTGGAGCGGCGGGGCCTGGAACTCACCAGGGCATCCCTGCGTGACCAGCACTGCCCCCGCTGCGGTTACCGGTTAGCCCTCCGCGGTGAGGTTTTCGTGCCCGCTGCACCGCGCCCGCCTTCAGAGCGGTAGTTTTCCTCGAGGGCGGAGGCCCGTTCTGCCAGCTGGTCCACCGCTTGTGTGAAGTGTCGCGCTGCGGTCTGTCGCGCTGCGCCCTGGCAGCCGGGTCAGTGTTGTGGTAGACTGCTGGCTTGAGAGGTGATGAAGTTGGCCGTTTCCATGAAGGGTCGTGACGTGGTATCCCTCGCTGACCTGAGCCGCGAGGAAATAATGCAGGTGGTGGCCACCGCCGAGCACTTCAAGATGATGGCTGAAGCCGGCATGGATGCCCGTCCACTGGTGGGGAAGACGTTGGGGATGATATTCCACAAGCCTTCCACCCGGACCCGCGTCTCCTTCGAGGTGGCTATGGTGCAGCTGGGCGGCCACGCCCTGAACCTGACCGCAGCGGAGCTGCAGCTGCGCAGGGGAGAAACCGTCGCCGATACCGGGAGAGTGCTGTCCCGGTACCTGGATGCCATCATGATCCGTACATACTCCCATGCGGACGTGGTGGAACTGGCCGCCGCAGCCTCTATCCCGGTGATCAACGGGCTCACCGACTACTCTCACCCCTGCCAGATACTGGGCGACCTGCTCACCGTCAAGGAGAAGAAGGGCCGACTGGAAGGCGTCAAGCTGGCCTACGTCGGAGATGGGAACAACGTGGCTCATTCCCTGCTCTTCGGCGGCTCCAGGGTGGGGATGCACGTGGTGGTGGCTACCCCTCAGGGCTATGAGCCTGACCCCGGGGTGGTAGATCGTGCCCGCCAGTTCGCCCGGGAGTCAGGCGGGCGGGTGGAGGTGGTGTCTGACCCGCTGCAGGCCGTGACGGGTGCCGATGTCGTGTATACGGACGTCTGGGCCAGTATGGGTCAGGAAGCTGAGGAAGAACAGCGGCGGCGGGTGTTCGGCCCCTACCAGGTGAACGCAGATCTGATGGCCCGCGCCGGCTCAGGAGCCGTCTTCATGCACTGTCTCCCCGCCCACCGGGGGCAGGAGGTGACCGACGAGGTCATCGACGGCCCGCAGTCGGTGGTTTGGGATCAGGCCGAAAACCGTCTCCACATCCAGAAGGCCATCCTGGCTCTGGTCATCGAGGGGTAGGCTGCGCGCCTTCCCCGAGGCAAAGGCATAAAACGAGAAGCTCATACGAAAGATTAACCAGGGGCGCTAGAAACAGAGGGGGTCAACAGAGTTGCCCGGGTGGTTGTACCTGGTGGCTGTCGCCATGTACCTGGTGTTCTTTGGTCTTTTTGTTAGGTTCTTTATCTGGAAAAGACACGCCGATCGCACGTACTGGCACCGCCGGCCCGCGCTCAGCCTGGAGATGCTATCACGGGAGGCATCCCGCCTCGGGAAGGAGTTGCCCTTTGTCAGCGTGCTCATTCCCGCCCGCAACGAGGCAGATGTCATCGGCCGCACCATAGAGCACATGGGGCGCCTCGTCTACCCTCCTTCCCGGTACGAAGTGGTGGTCATCACCGACCAAAAGGAAAGGACGGCTCGGGATGCCATGCGGACCCCCGCCGTGGCGGCCGCCCTGGCCAGCCTGAAGCGGGAACCCGAGCCCGCGCGCGGGGGCGGTCAGGGATGCTTGCTGGTGCTGGGACTGCTGGTGCGTCTGGGCCAGGAGTACTGGCAGCCGGGGACGCGCCTGGGCCGGGCTCTGGGCTGGCACCCTTCCCTGCGCCTGGGCCCCCGGGAGGAACGCGGCCTGGTACGGGAGATCGCGTGGGGTATCCTCCAGCACGGGGGTGCCGCTCGCCCCGGGCAGTTGATGTTCCTGGTGCGCCGGGCATTCAACGGTGCCGGTCCCGAGGTGGCGCGGCGGGCATACCCTCTCTACCTGGCGGCGGCCCTGCCGGTGGTCCTGGCCTACCTTCATCTGACCGGGCGCGCCGTCCGTCCCGTCTGGCTGCGGATTTCTCACACCCTGCTTCCTCTTGAGGGTCCCGTCTCCCGCGACGTGGTTCTGTCCCTGGCCGGGGGTGTGGCCCGGGGACTGGTGAGGCAGATGGCGAAGCGCCGGCATGGGGGAGCTTTGCCGGCGATGCTGGAAGAACTCGTTCCCGAGTGTTTCCCCACCACCGGGGACGTGGTGCGCGCCTGCGTGGCCGCCCTGGACTGTCGCGGGGGTCCCCGGGTGAGGCAGGTGGAGGTCCCCTACGACTTCGACGGCGCCCTGGGAGGCAGCTGCACGGGACACCTGGTACCTTCCACCAAAGGAAGGGCCCTCAACTACGCCCTTTCTCAACTGGACCCGTCCACCACTCTGTGTGCGTTTTACGACGCCGAGAGCCGCCCCGATCACCGGGTGCTGATGTACGTGGCATATCGTTGGCTCACCGACGCGCACCCGCCTGCCATATTCCAGGGCCCCGTGTTTCAGGTGCGGAACTTCTACCAGATGGGCCCCGTGTGCAAGGTCGCTGCCCTGTACCAGGCCGTGGCTCACGACTGGTACCTGCCCGTGCTCTTCAGGCGCCTTCCCTTCGTGGGCGGGACCAACCTGGTGGTGAATCATGCCCTGTTGCGTTCCATCGGGGGCTTCGACCCCGCCTGCCTGACGGAGGACCTGGAGCTGGGGGTGCGTGCTTACCTCGAGGCGGACGTATGGCCGGAGTACCTGCCATACGCCTCCAGCGAGCAGACCCCGCCCACGGTGCGGGCCTTCTTCCGCCAGCGCCTGCGCTGGGGCACCGGCCACCTGCTGGTGATGGACAAGGTGAGGTCGGAGCAGCATTACGACCGCGAAAAGAAGGAAAGGCTGCTGCGTACCCTCTTCCTCAAGGGGCAGGTGGAGTGGACCCTTTACCAGGCAGCCACCTTCGTGCCCCCTCTTTTCCTGATGCTTTTCCTCACCGGGTACCTGGACGTGAACGTGGTTCCGGCGGCGGTACGTCACGTGCTCAACGTCATGAGCCTGGTGTATGTGGGATTCACGTTCTACACGTACCGCCGCTACTCGCCGTACCTGGACACCTGGTGTCGCCCCGGCCACTGGCTGGGGCAGGTATGGGTGTGGTTGCAGTTGCTCATCCTACCCCTGGCGGCCTTCCTGTTCCCCACCCCGTATGCTACGGCCCTCGTGCTCAAGAAGCTGGGGAAGCACCCCCGCACCTGGACCAAGACGCCGCGCACCCGGGAGTGAGCGGCGCGGGGCAGGGGGTCGGTAGCCGGGAGACAGCTTCGGGGAGGGATTACCTTGGTCAATCAGGGAGAAGAGCGCCCGGTGCGGGTTCTCATCATGGGGGCGGCGGGACGGGATTTCCATAACTTCAACGTCTTTTTCCGGGAAAACCCCCGCTTCCGGGTGGTGGCCTTCACGGCCACCCAGATCCCGGATATCGCCGGCCGGCGCTACCCACCGGAGCTGGCCGGACCCGGTTACCCCGACGGCATCCCCATCTATCCCGAGGAGGAACTGGGCCATCTCATCAAGTTGCGCCAGGCGGAACGGGTGGTGTTTGCTTACAGTGACGTGTCCCACGAGTACGTGATGCACCGGGCTTCGGAAGCGCTGGCCCTGGGTACCGACTTCTGGATCATGGGCCCGGATACCACCATGATCAGGTCCTCGCGCCCGGTGATCTCGGTTTGCGCGGTGCGCACAGGGGCGGGCAAGTCTCAGACCTCCCGGCGGGTGGCCGACATCTTGCGGTCCATGGGCAAGAAGGCGGTCGTTGTCCGCCACCCCATGCCCTATGGGCAACTCGACCAGCAGGTCGTGCAGCGTTTCGCCACCCGGGAGGACCTGGACCGTCACCGGTGCACCATCGAAGAGCG
The DNA here is from genome assembly GCA_030019365.1 of Bacillota bacterium. NCBI lineage: Bacteria > Bacillati > Bacillota > Bacillota bacterium. The sequence continues at coordinate 396,828 of JASEFA010000002.1, read as the reverse complement.
GGAAGAGTACGAGGCCCACATAGAGCGGGGGAACGTGGTCTTCGCGGGGGTGGACTACGCGGCGATCCTGCGCGAGGCGGAAAAGGAAGGCGACGTCATCCTGTGGGAAGGGGGGAACAACGACCTCCCCTTCTACCGCCCGGATCTGCACATCGTGGTGGCAGACCCGCACCGGGCTGGCCACGAGGTGACGTACCATCCCGGAGAAGCTAACCTGCGCATGGCGGACGCGGTGGTGATCAACAAGGTGGACACGGCCGTGCCCGAGGCGGTGGACACCATACGCCGCCACCTGAACCAGGTC